>JBGTIE010000623.1:0-2373 GCA_041745855.1 Lysobacterales bacterium
GGCGTCAAAGCGGGGATTGCCCGCGGCGGTTGTCAGCCGGCGCACGGCATGGTGACTGGCGCGGATCTCGCGCTGGGCTGGAATGCGCGCCTGGCGATCCTCGAAGCGCTGCTTGCCGACCGTGGCCAGGTGCTGCTTGACCGCGCTGGTGAAGGTCACGCCCTCGACGCGGAAGGAACCCCAGCGATTCTGGGCTTCCTCCACCACCGGCCCGCCCAGGCCGGTCTCATCCACACAGGCGCGGCGGATCTGATAGTGCGCCATCAAGCGGTCGAAGTGATCCAGCTGCTCGGCGTAGCGGGTCTTCTTGAGGGTCACCACCTCGCGGGTCCAGTACACATCACCCACCCGCTCGACCACCCACAGCACGCTCAGGTCGCGCTTGCGCGCCACGTCCCAGCCCAGGTAACACGGCCCGCCGGCGTAGTGCTCCGGCTGGCCCGCCAGTTCATGTTCGTTTGCGGTGATCAGCTCCCACGCCATCCAGGCGGTCGCATCATCGGCCGGGTTGCACATGTACTCCTGTTGCCAGGTCTCTTCATCGCCCACGCTCTCGCGCTCGGCCGCCAGCCACGCCTGGCGCTCTGCCGGCGTCAGCGTGCGGCCGGTGATCTTGTCGGCCAGGCCCTCGGCCACGGCCTGCTCGATCGTGACGGTGTGCAGGCTCCACAGCGGCGTGCGTCCCTCGGCCAGCGCCTGCTTGGCCTCACTGACCATCCGGTAGTAGCGGTTACCCTTGCCGTTGTAGGTCGACAGGATCCGCATCGGGAAGCCCCAGGTGATCGTCGGGCGGGCGGCCTTCCACATCGCCTCCGGATCGGCATGGAAGGCGAACTCGTCCAGTACCACCTTGCCGCCCTTGGATCGGAAAGCCTTCGGGTTGGAGGTCAGTGCGTTGATGCGCTTGCCGGTGGCGAACTCCACGCACAGCGCCTTGATGTCGTCTTCGCGGCTGAGCACGATCTCGCCCAGGTCCCGCGCCACGATGTTGTACAGCCTGGCCCAATCGGCCACGTAGCGGATGTATTCCTTGGCCGCCGACTCATCGGCCGAGCTGAACCACACGTCCAGCGGGTTCTCCCGCCGCGCCGCGTCCAGGGTGTCCTCGTAGGACTGCACATAGGTCAGACCCACCCGGCGTGACTTCTCGACGATCTTCAGCCGCGATGGGTCGTTGAGCCAGCGCTCCTGGTAGGGCAGAAAGTAGCTCTCGTTGGCGGCGCTCATGGCGTCGCGCGCTTGATGCCCAGCCGCTGTTCGGCCTCGCGGATGGTCTCTTCGCTGATCCCCGCCGCCTGGCTGACTTCGCGCATGACCGCCGCGGCCTCAGCGCGGGCCAGTTGCTGTTCGGTAATCCGCCGCTTCTGGTTCTTGCCGTCGCCCGTGGCCACGTGGTCCAGTGCCTTGCTCGCCAGCATCAGCTCCATCGCCGTCACCGGCTTGACCCCCTGAACCCCTTCGTCGCTGGCCAGCGCGCGGCGCTTCAGATCGCGCACCACACTGAGCGCCAACAGCTTGAGCGTCTCACTCAGCATCACGCCGGTGTCGCCCTCCGGGTTCTCGCCCAGCTGCTTGACCCACAAGCCGGCCACTTCCTGCGCCGATCGATACTCGGCCAGCTGCTCGCGCGCCTCCTTCAGCCATCGCCCCATCGCGCTCTTGCTCACCTCACCGCCAGCCTCGCGCACCGCCTCGACCGTGCCGTGGATGGTGCTGGCTGGATCACGCGCGGCGCGTTCGGCCACCTTGCGGGCGGGCGGCGGCAGCTTGTCCACGCTCGACTTGCCGGCCATCGCTTTAGCCCTCGATCAGCTGCACGCCGGGGAAATCCAGGTCACCGCTCACCACCGCCTGGCCACGCGGCGTGATGAGCAGCATCGTCACATCGGCCACCTGGCGCTGCTCGACCAGCCCATGCCGGGCCAGCCAGGCCTGGTCGATCGCGATCGTGTCCGGATCGGCCTTGTAGCCCCAGCCGTTGAGCGCAGTGCGCAACAGCTGAACGCTGCTGCCATTGCGGTTGGACTGGCTCAGGATCGACAGGATCCGACCGCGCCGATAAGGCATCTGTTGTTCGATCATGTTCATTCGCCGCCCCTTGCCGATTGCAGGATGCGCAGCTGCTCGCGCAGCATTCGCGCCACCTCGGTCAGCTCACCGCGCGATTCCGCTTGTTGCTCGGCGAGCCGGTTGATCTTCTCGTGCAGCGGCGCCAGGTCGCGCTGCGTGAGCGCGTGCTTTTCCTCGCTCAGCTGCTGCGCCTCGATTCTGGCCACACTGGCGCGGATTGCTTCCAGGTTCTTGTCCGAGTGCGCGATTACCGCCTTGTCGCCGGCGTCGATGCTGTTGCGCAGCTCCGCCAAAGCCGGCCCT
>JBGTIE010000624.1:0-3972 GCA_041745855.1 Lysobacterales bacterium
GAGCGGGCGAACGTCGAGGTTTCATCCTTGCCCGGGCATGGCGCGGTGCTCTTGCTCTCTTTGCGGCCTCCGCGTCCGCGTAAGCTGCTCTTCGCTGTTGATATCGAAGTCCGCCTGACCACATCAGTTTGACTCGCACCCTTTCAAGCGGCCCTTCCTTCGATGCGGCTCTTGGTAGGCCGTTGTGGCCGATCGGCGTGGGCTTCTGGGCGCAAGCGCGAGGATTCATCCGATCGGGCTCAGCGGCGCTCTTGCTACGGGTTGAGCGAGGTGATCGTTCGCAGCCGCTGAGACCCGCGATCGAGTTGGCTGCACCGTCCGAAGCTTTCCGGCGCGGGTCACAACGGCCTACTTCCTTCGCCTGGTCCTTTGTCGTCGCCCAGCTGCCTGAACAATCGCCAGCTGATACCGGCCAGCAGCAGCACGCCGAGGCCGAGCATGCCCCACAGAACCCAGCGCCGACGTTGCTGCGGATCGTCGCCGGTCGGGTACTCGGTCGCCGGCGTGGCCATTGGCGCTTCGGCAATCGCCGGGCCGACCGAGGCATGTTCCAGCGCGAGCAACTCGTCGGCATCGAAGCCGGGTGCGACCTGCTGGAGCGGTGCCGGTCCGCCCAGCCATTGACGCAGCTTTGCCGGGTCGGCGCCGACGGCGAGCACGAAGTCCTCGCCCTGAGCGTTGAAGATCAGCCGTTGCGGCCGCCAGCGCAACACCAGCTCCGGCGCCAGCTGATCGGGTTGCTGCAGCCGCAGGACCCACTGCTCGCCGCTCAGCGGCGCGATCTGGATCCGTCCGGAGACGCGTTCGCGGCCCTCGAGCAGCAACCGGTAGAAGGTCGCCTCGACCCGTGGCTCGTAACGCCACGGCGGATTGCGCTGCCTGAGCTCGCGATAGAAGCCCAGACTGACCGGCATCACGGTGTTCTGCTGCGGCAGCTCCAGCCCGATTTCGGTCGCCAGCACCGCCGCGGTGGTGGCGTAGACGTAATCGCCGGCGACCCGGCCGGCTTTGCCCTGCAGCGTCAGTTCGAGCATCGGCTCGAGTGCGACCGTGCTGCCGCGCCAACGACCGTGCACGGCGGCGAACAGCAGCGGCTCGCCCTCCAGCCAGCGGATGCGCAGATAACGGCCGTCGCCGGCAGGCAGTTCGATCTGGTCGTTGACCAGCTGTTCGCTGCCGCGCGCGCTGCCGAGCCAGTCCAATGAGCCCTGGGCCGCATTGTTCCAGAGCTTGAGGTCCTCACTGCGGGCGATGGAGAGCCGGGCGCGATAGTCGCCTTGAGCGCTCGGCAACTCGAAGCGCACACCGGTCAGTCGCTCATGCCGCTCACTCGGGCCCAGATCGACGATCAGCTCCCCTAGTCGGCTCGCCGGTGCGTCGACTGACTGGCGGTTGCTGCGCCATTGCAGGGCACCGTCCGGGTCGACCCGCAGCTCCATCTGCAGATCATCGCGGTTGCCCGCGCTGGCCAGCGGCACGACGTGCGGAAACAGGACGGCAGCCTGTTCGCGCTGCTCGATTTCGCCACGCTGATGCGGCAGGTCAAGGTGATAGGGCAGCAGCTGGCCGGCGCCGTTGTAGACCCGCAGATCGTCCAGCCGGGCACTGCGCGAGGCCAGATAGACCTCGATCGGCAGGCGCAGCTGAACGACGCCATTGACCCCGCTGGTCTGCAACGCCAGCCGCAGCGCGAACTCGTCGGCGCCGGGCAGATGTCGTGGTTGGGTCTGCGCCAGCACGGTGCTGGCTAGCAGCGCAAGCGTCACTGCGACGATCGGCAGTCTCACGGCCTGGCCTCCTTCCGTTCGTCGTCGACCTCGTCGACCGAGCGCGGCAGCGGTGCCAGATAGCCGATCAGCAGCATCAGGCCACCGACACCCATGAAGGAGATGACCCGCTCGATGCCGCCGACGTTGCGCAAGTCGATCAGGAACAGCTTCAGCACCACCGCCCCCAGCAGCACCGCGCCGATCATCCAGACCGGCTTGGACATTCGTCGCACCGCATAGCGCATCAGCGCAAAGGCACACAGCGTCCAGACGATCGACAGCATCGCCTGGATGAACTGCGAGGCGTACAACTCGCTGAAGCGATAGGGCAGACCCAGATACTGGGCTGCGCTGCGCAGCAGCATCAGGTTGAACCAGCCGAAGGCCAGCGCCATCGCGCAGCGCTGCAACAACCGTTTCGCGTCATCGCCCAGGCGGTCACGATGCAAGCGCCACAGGTCGATCAGCAGCAGGGCGACGAAGGCGCTGGTCAGGTCGAGCGGATTGAGCAGCGGCAGATAGGGTAGCGGTGCCATGCTGCCGTCCTGGCGCAGGTTCCAGTAGATCGCCAGCAGCAGCGCCCACAGGCCGGCCAGCGGAATCACCAGGTTTCCGTACCAGGCTCCCAGCGGTGCCAGCGGCCAGCCCTCGCGGCGGACCTGGCGCAGACCGAGCAGGAGCAGGCCGATGCTCGCCCACGCCGCCAGATAGTCTGCCCACATCCCGGCCACGACCCAACTGCCGTCGCTTGCCGTGGCGGAGTCGGTGCCAGCGTCCAGCCAACGCAGAAGGTTCAGCGACAGCACCGGCGCGAGCATCAGCCACGGCGCGATGACACGACCGAAGTGAGCGGCCTGTAGCAGCGGTCGTGGCAGTTCGGTCTCGCGCTGCAGCGATCTGAGCACCCACGCCAGTGCCAGCCACAGTCCGAGCAGCGCGATGCCGGTGCCGGGCGTGGGCAGGCGACCGTAGAAGTACAGGCCTGCCAGCACATGGACGCTGGCCAGTGCCTGGACCAGCGCGGTCGGCAGCGCAAGCCAGCGCAGCTCGCTGCGATCTTGTCGCTTGGCCCAGAGGATGCCGAGCATCGCCAGTACGCCCATCCAGAGCAGCCGCGCATCGGCGTAGGACAGCCACGCCAACCAGCCATCGCTGCTGGCGCCGACAGCCAGCAGCAGCTGGGTGGTCAGCAGGGCCAGGCCGTCGACGAGTGGCAGGTGCAGCACGACGATCAAGCCGAGCAGCCACAAGGCGATCAGACTGGGCCGGTGCTCGTCGCTCAGCACCGGGCCGCGGTCACGCTGGCGGACCCAGGCCAGCCCGGACCAGGCCAGCAGCGTCAGGATCAGGCTGCCCGACAGCGGACCACCGAGCCATGCCAGCAGCGCGGCGCCAATGCTGCCATCCCCGGCAGGACCTGCGCTGTGGCGGAAGTCGAGCAGATGGGCCAGCGCCGGCAGGTTGTCGCTGACCGCGAGCAAAAAGCGGAAGCCACCGATCGCCAGCAACAACGGAAAGACGCCATGGACCACCAGGGCGCAGTTCGGGAAAGCCCAGCGATCGGCGATTCGGGCAAAGCCCCAGCCGCTGGCCGCGACCGCCACGCTGTAGCCAGCCCAGAACGAGATCTGGTACCACGGCGCGTAGCCATCAATGGGCCCGGCCGTGAGCCAGGCCAGCACATGCGCCAGACCGTGCAGGGCGAAGCCGGCAAACCAGAAGATCGCCAGCAACAGCCAGCCGCTGGCGGCGCGCTCGTCGCTCTGGGCATCATCGCCCGCCGCTCGCATTTCACGGGCGCGGCGCTTGAAGCCGAAAGCCGATACCAGCGCCGCGGCGGTCAGCAGCAAGCCACCGAACAGCGCGCCGTTAGCGAGCATCTCACCGAGGCTGTAGGCGTGATAGTCGGGCAGGTCGTACCAGCGCATGTAGCGCGCCATCAGCGCGAGGAAGGTCAGCCCGGCGATGCCGCTGACGATGCCGCCGAGCAGCGCCGGCAGGCGCCATTCAGACTTGCGTCCCAGCCACTGCAGCCCCACCACCAGCCCGATCGCGGTCAGCACATACAGGCTGGCGCGATACTCCGCGCCCACCCGCAGCCACACTTCCAGCCACAGCCCGGCCAGCAGCCACAGCACCGCGACGGCCATGAACGTGGTCGCCAGCCAGCCAAAACCCTGCCGCTGCCGGTCGCTGTCCTCGG
>JBGTIE010000625.1:0-3139 GCA_041745855.1 Lysobacterales bacterium
CGCAAAAGCCGCACGCTCGGTCGGCACCTGCCGAGCCGCCTCGGCCAGCAGCGCGCGCAAGGCATGCAGCGCCTGCAGCAATCGGCGCTCACCACGGAACGCCAGCACGATCTGCTTGCCTTCGTGCAGCAGCAACTCGCCCTGACGTGTCTCGGCCAGCGCTTCGAGCTGCGCCAGCCGACTGCCCAGGCGGGTCAGCCCGGCGTTCTCCTGCCCGGCCGGCATCGGCTTGACGAAGTCGCTCGACTCGATGCCCAGCAGCACCAGCGTTTCGCGCACGACCGGTCGCGGCTTGGCTATGGCGACCACCTCGTCACCGGAAGGATCGGGCAGGAAGCGGGACAGATTGGCTACGTAACCTTCGATATCGCTCTTCTCACGCAGGTTGCTCAGGAGCGAATTGAAGGCCCGTCCGAGCCGCCCGAGTTCATCGCTGCTGGTCACCGGGATATTGTGCTGGTAGTCACCGGCGGCGGCCAGTTCGGCCGCCTGCACCATGACGCCTACCGGTCGCAGCGTGCGCCGGCCAAGCCACCAGGACAACGCCAGCGCGGTCAGGATCGCCGCCAGCCCGGCCCACAGCATGTTGTTGCGCAACTCCAGAAAGCTGGCCATGGCCGCGTCTGCCGAGGTCAGTGCCATCGCGCCACCCACCGCCGCCACCCCGGACTGCGGCAACAAGGGCTTGAGCGCGGCGCTGTAGCGTTCGCCGCCCATGCTCAGGTCGATTCGCCCGATACCTTCGCCCCGACCGAGCACCTGCGCAATCTCCGCCCGGCGCGGCGCAATGGCGTCGCTGAGCGCCTTCTGCTGCCCTTCCGGGAGGGAACTTGCGAGCAGGCGCAGGCCGAGTTCACCGGTGCCCCAGAAGGCCACATGGGCGCCGCTGACCTGCTGGATCTGTACCGACAGGGCGCGATCGACCTCGCTCGCGACGACCAGGAAGCCCACCAGGATGCCGTCCTTGGCGATCGGCGTGGCTGCGGCGTGATACAGCTGACCGCCCTCTTCCCAGTAGCCGATTACCGATTCAAGTTCGCGGATGACCGGCCCGAGAAACAGATCGGACCCGAATTCGCGTTCGAAAGCCTCAGTCTCACCGGTCTTGGCGACCAGCGCGCCGTTCGGATCGAGCACCATCGCCAGCGAGAAGTTCTGCGTCGCCCGACGCTCTTCGAGCAGATCGCGCACCGACACCCGGCCGATGCCACTGTCGCGCTCACCGGCCCCGGCTTGCTGCACGCCACCGCCGGCCTCGATCACGTTCGCCGGCTGATCCAGCGCCGACTCGTCCATGTCCAGCCCGAGTTCGTCGTTGTCGCTGCCCTCGCCCGAGCCCGCCGCGGCGGTCTGGGCAGTCGATGGCTCGCCCATGCCCAGCGCATCGCCCCCATCATCGGTGGTGTCGGGGAGATCCGGCGGCTGGCCCAGACCCAGATCACCGCCGATGGCCTGTTCCAGATAGTTGGCGACGAAGGGATCGGTCGCGATCGACTGTGCGATCAACTCCAGCTTCTCGGCTTCCATCCCCTCGAAGCGCCGTTGCGCGTTGGCACTGGCCGCCAGTTCCTCGGTCACCGCCTCCTGACCGAGCCGGTCGCCGACGCGCCAGGTCAGATAGACCGCCGCCCCCACGCTGAGCATGACCAGCAGCGAGATGACCAGGAACAGCCGCGCCGTCAGGGGCAGGGAAAAGCGCGACTCAGTAGCCATTGTCACGACTCCGTCGATAGGGTTTGCCGAACTTGTTCATGTGCGGAGGAACTTTCCGACGATTCAGCTCCAGCGAAACCTCCTGGACCAGGTCCGCCTCGATCGTCAGCGGCTGGCGCCAGAGGGTCGAGCGTTCGTGCCAGACCAGCAACTCACCCGGCCCTTTCGGCACATTGCGCAGATGGAACCGGCCCTGCTCGTCCGGCACCGCGAACCACGGCGTATCGAGCACGACGATATGCGCCACCATGTTGTGGTGGACGTTGCAATACACCCGCACCAGGCCCGGATTGATGAAGCGCACCGGCTCACTCTGCTCGCCCTGACCGTACAGTCCTACGTCGAAGGCATTGCCGCTGGAGGTGGAAAAGGCGTTGTGCAGAATCGGATCATTGTTCGGAAACACCACCGTGGCCCCGGTCGGCACCGGCAACACCCGCGGGCTGAAGTTCTTGCGCTCGGTCGTCAACACAAAGGGTGCGGGTGGCACCGTCGGCGCGACCGCGACGGCCGGCCGGAAATACACCACCGCGTCCACCGCCTCCACCGGACGCAAGGCCTTGCCGCCACTGCTGAGCTTGAGCTGACCGCGAATGTCGGCCGCCTCGGCGCTCGCCCCAACCAGGCCGTACACCGCCAGTAATGCGGCAAACAACGCGGCTCCCGACCCGCACAGTCCCATTCGCATCGACAGCCCTCGCTTGACCCCTGCCCGCATCATAGACAAGCCCTTGACAAATTTCAGCGGAAAACGCGAAGTTCGGTATCAGCGGTGAATGCTGCGAGGGCAGGACGGGACCGGACTGCAGCAGCGCGGGCCGCACCGGAGCCGGACTATGTACTTCCCCAGACCCTCTACCGCGGTTGCCCTGCTGGGACTGTTCGCCAGTCTCGCCAACGCGCAATCCGGCCCAGCGGAGCTGACCGATCCGACCGATGCCACGCCACCCCAAGGCGCCGAACTGCTGCGGCAGGCCGACGCCGACGCGGCTGACCCGCTGGTCTCACCGGTGCAGCGTATCGATCGCGCGCCGCCATCGGCGCTGGAGCAGGATGCGCCGGAACCGGACGCGATGGACCTGGACTCCCGGGCAGCCCATCCCTCGATCGACGGCAGCGGCAACAACCTGGGAAATTGGCGCGAAAACGCCGCTGGTGAGCGACTGCGCCGGCGCTTCAAGGCCCACTATGGCGACGGCCAGAGCACGCTGGCCGGCGATGACCGACCCAGTGCGCGCGAGCTCAGCAACCGGATTCACGCCCAACAGGCGTTGCTGCCGAACGCGGCCGGCGCGAGCGATTTCCTGTGGCAGTGGGGCCAGTTCATCGATCACGACCTGGATCTGACCGACGGCGTAAACCCGCCCGAGCCGGCGCCGATCCCGATTCCGGCCGGCGACCATTGGTTCGACCCGGGCGGCAGCGG
>JBGTIE010000626.1:0-7663 GCA_041745855.1 Lysobacterales bacterium
GCCGCCGGCGAGCAGTACCAGCGCGCGGCGGCGATCGCACTGCTGCGGTGTCGCCTCGCCGGGTAGCGTCGGCGGCAGCGCGACCCCGGATTCGACCAGTTTCAACAAGAAGCGGTAACGCATATCGGCGCGGGTGCGTCGATAGCGCAGCACCAGGGCGGTGATCAGGGCCGGCAGCCCCAGTACCACCGCCGGAATGACTAGCATCGGAAGAATGTCCATGTGCAGTGCTCGATGGTTATACGGATGGGTGGTGGGTGCGCGGCAAACTTTTTTTTGGGAACCTGCAAGGTTCTTAGGGCCCAGGGCCCAGGGCTCAGGGCCCAGGGCCCAGTCAGAGCGAGCTTGAGGCGAGTGTGGCGCTTGCCCGCGCACCATCGCATTCTGACTCACCCTGTCCGCTATTGACCTTGCTGGGCCCTGGGCCCTGAGCCCTGGGCCCTTCAACTTCGAGACCCTTCGAAACACAAGTTTGCCCCGCACCCTGTGTCAGCGGTCGTGTCACCGATTCTCGCTCAGTGACGCCTCCAGCAGCGCGTGCAGCCATTCCCGCATCGTCGTGGCGGCGTGATCCTGGTTGGCCAGCACGATGATCACCAGACCATCGGCGGGGTAGTGGAGGAACTCGGCCGAGATGCCCGCCGCGCCGCCGTTGTGGCCCACCCAGCGCCGCCCGGCGGGATTGCCGACACTGAACAGATAGCCGTAGCCGATCGGGCCGGGCTGGATGCGGACCTCCCACAGGGTTTCCAGCTGGGCCCGGGTCAGCAGGCGCTCTTCGGCCAGCGCGCGCGAGAACGCGTGCAGGTCATGGGCGGAGGCATAACCGCCGCCGGCAGCCGAGCCGCGCACGCTGCGGTCCTGCCGGTTGTCCTGCCATTGGCCCTCATCGGTCTTGACGTAACCGAGCGCGAATCCCGCCTCCAGATCGTCACGCCGATAGTGATCCGCATGCAGCATGCCGGCCGGCTGGTAGATGTGCTCGCGGACGTAATCGTAATAGTCGCTGCCACTGAGCGCCTCGATGATCAGACCCAGGATGACCGGTCCGCCATTGCTGTACTCGATGCCCTGGCCGGGCTCGAACAAAAGCGGCTGATCGACGAAGGTCTCCAGGAAAGCCTGATGGCTGTCGATCTCGTGTCTGCGCGCCGCGTGGGCCTCGTTCCAGTAGGAGCCGACGCCGGAGGTGTGGGTCAGCAACTGATGGATCGTCACCTGCTCACGAATCGTCGCATTCGGGAAATCCGGCAGATGTTTCCCGACGGTGTCCTGCCAATCCAGCTTGCCGGCCGCCTGCAACTGGGCGATCGCAATGGCGGTGAACATCTTGTTGATCGAGCCCAGGTTCATCGGCGTGTCCAGCGTGTTGGCGCGAGCTTTCTTTCGATCCGCCAGCCCGACCGCCTGGGCATGGATCAGCACATCGCCGCGCGCCACCAGCACGGCGCCGGAAAAGCGGTCCGCTTTGAACTCCGCGTTGATCCGCTCTGCAATGACCGCGGACAGTTGCTCCGGTGCGACCGCGGCGACTTGCGGCGGCAGCGGCCGGACCGAGAATTTGTCGATCCGGGGCGGATCGGCATCGGTCAGGGTCAGGGTCAGAGACACCCGCCGCCCGTCGCCCAGCGTATAGTGCAACTCGCCCTCCTGATCGGTGCCCAGGACCGCGGCGGGCGCCAATGACGCCATCTCCGACCCCAGCGCGCCAGCGAGCATCGCGAAGGTCTCAAGCAGACTCTCATCACCGCTGCGCTCACGGATGCCGGGACTGAAGTTGCGTTCGAGCACGGCCGCTCGATCGTCGGCCCCGGCTGTCACCGTCAACCAGAATCGCGCGGCTTGTTGTTCCATCAACCCCTCGCGAACTGCGCCGCTGGCCGTGTCGGCCACTGCCTCGGCCGCGACCGCGGTCATCAAGCCAAGAACTGCGACCCAGGCCAGGGCGATCAGCCCGCGCCATCCAACATTGGACCTGACCATCGTCTGCTCCCGCAGTGCACCGCGTAGTGCGGTGCTTCAAAGGCTTGGATGCAGGCAGAGGGCCATCTGGATTCACTGCCGCGGGAATTATCGTATGGGCCCTGGCGTGCGGCGCTCTGACTTTGGAGTGCGGCGCTCTGCGCCGCTTTGGATGTTCTTCCAGGCGATGTCTGCTTCAGGGCGCAACGCCGTGTTGTCGTGCCGACGCTCCTCGACTTGATCGGTGAGTGCAGTCGGTGTGAAGCGATCGCTTGTACTTCTACGTATTCCAACATCTTGCGAAGCTGATTAAGGTGGCGCCATGAATGGGATATCACTTCGGGCGCCGGAGGAGCGAGCGCACTGGATCGCTGCGGTCGCTTAGGCTCCCTCGCGATGACGAGGGTTCGGGGCCCGTGGGCACGACGGGCTGGAAAAGGGATCTTCGCAATG
Source organism: Lysobacterales bacterium (assembly GCA_041745855.1). GTDB lineage: Bacteria > Pseudomonadota > Gammaproteobacteria > Xanthomonadales > SZUA-5 > JAWLAT01. The sequence continues at coordinate 2,416 of JBGTIE010000626.1, forward strand.
AGAACCATGACTCGCTCCGGGACGCTGCTCGCCCTCGGAGCCTTGATCCTGACGTCGAGCCTGGGCTTCCTCTACCTGAAGAAACAGGGTTTCGACGAACTGGAGTACGTCGAGCATATCGCCTTGTTGCGACACCTGCGGCAGCTGGATGCGCAGTTGGAGCTGGATGTCCTCAAATCCAGAATTGGTCTGGCCACGCACTACGATCACATCAATCAAACGCAGGCCGAACTGATCCGATTGCTGGAAGAGCTGGATCTTCAAATGCAGGAGACCGCAGGCGGCAGCGTCAGTGTCGACCTGCCCGATCATTCCGCGTTGTTGCGCGCGGTGCGGGACAAGGCCGCGCTGATCGAACAATTCAAATCCGACAATTCGCGCCTGAACGATTCTCTCGGGCTTCTGCACACCGCTGCCGCGCAAACGCAACGGTCACTCAGCGCGATCGCCGACCGTGACGCGGACCGCAGCGCGGCGAGGGTCGGCGAGCTGTTGCTCGCAAGCGTGCTGTTCAGTCAGGCCGTCTCCACCGAGCGCAGCGACGAGATCCTTGCCGGATTGGTTCGGTTGAAGTCAGGGCGCTCGGCGCTACCCGCCGACACGCAGGCCCATCTGATGAACTTCGGCGCACACGTTCGGGCGGTACTGAACGAGCAGCCGGTGGTCAACCAGTTGCTTCGCGACATCAGCGCCGTGCCCACCGCGGTCCACGTCGATGAGATCCACGACGCATTGAGCAGTGCGCTGAGCCAGGCGTCGGATCAAAACCGGCGTCATGGTAGCCAGGTGCTGATGTTCTCGGCGGTATTGATGAGCATGCTGCTGTTTGCAGCGGTCAAGGTAGCTCGCAGTCAGGAGGAGATTCGCAGCGTCAACAAGCAGTTGCACAAGGCCAATGAAAACCTTGAGCAGCGGGTACGGGAGCGTACCCGGGAACTTGATGCCACGCAGTCGCAACTGGTTGCTGCCGCGCGCCTGGCGGGGATGGCGGAAATCGCTACCAACGTGCTGCACAACGTGGGTAACGTGCTGAACGCGATCAATATTTCGGCTGGACTGGTTATCCGGCAACTGCGTTCCTCCAAGCTCAAGGGATTGGCTCGATCGACGGCTCTGATCGACCAGCACCAGGATGACCTGGGGGACTTTCTCACTCGCGATGCCAAGGGCAAGCTGCTGCCCGCCTACTTGCGCGAGCTGGCGCAGACGCTCGCTGGCGAGCAGGAACTGATTAGCGCAGAACTGGCTACGCTGCAGAAGAGCATCGACCATATCAAGCATGTGATCGCCACCCAGCAATCCTATGCGGGCGTGAAGAGCCTGAAGGAGATGATTCGTCTTGGAGACATCGTGGCCGATGCCATCCAGATAAACAGCGCAACGCTGTCGCGCCACAATGTCAGCGTGAGCAACGAGGTTCCGGCGCTGCCGGCGTTGCCGCTGGACCGCAACCGGGTACTGATGATCCTGGTCAACCTGATGATCAACAGCAAGCAGGCGATGCGCGACATTCCTGAGAATCAGTCCCGAATTACGCTCGGCGCTACGCTGGATGAACACAAGGTCCTGCGCATCAGCGTCGCCGACAACGGCGAAGGGATCCCGGCCGAGAACCTCAAGCGTGTCTTCGCGCATGGATTTACAACGCGCGAGTCAGGACACGGCTTCGGTCTGCACAGCTGCGTGCTGGCCGCACGGGAAATGGGCGGCCAGTTGCGCGTGCACAGTGCTGGCCCCGGTCAGGGCGCTTGTTTTACACTGGAAATTCCGACAGAGAGTGGGGCTTCCGCCCATGGGCATCGCACCCAATCGACGCATTCTACTGATCGACGACATGCCGGCGATCCATCAGGATTACCGCAAGATTCTGGCTCCGACCACGATCGCGAATGACCAATTGAGCGGGATCGAAGCGGAGTTGTTCGGCGACGAGATTCAAACCCGGACGGTGAGCTTTGAACTGGATTTCGCCGATCAGGGCGAGATGGGTCTGGCCATGCTCGAACGCGCGCTGGACGCGCAGGCACCTTACGCACTGGCGTTCGTGGACATGCGCATGCCGCCGGGTTGGGATGGCGTGGAGACCATCGAGCACCTGTGGCGGGCGGACCCGCGGCTGCAGGTGGTGATCTGTACGGCTTACTCCGACTATGCCTGGGACGAGGTGGTCACACGGCTTGATGTACGTGATCGCCTGCTGGTACTGAAGAAGCCCTTTGACGCCATCGAGGTGTTGCAGCTGGCTTCCACCTTGCTGGCCAAGTGGGAGGCGACCCTGCAAGCACAAGAGCAACTGAGCCAGCTCGAAAGCGCGGTGGCAAAGCGCACCGCAGAACTGAGCCAGTCCAACGCAGCGCTGCAGGCTGAAATCCGTGAGCGCAAGCAACTGCAGTCGCAGCTGGTGCATGCCGAGAAGCTGGCCTGCGTGGGCCAGCTTGCCGCCGGCATGGCCCACGAGATCAACAATCCCATCGGCTTCGTCTCCTCGAACTTCGTCACGCTCGATCGGTATCTGGAGAAGCTGTTCCAGATGCTCGATGCCTACCAGGCCGCCGAATACGGCCTTGCCGGGACCGAACTCGCCGAGCGCGTGCAAAACCTGCGCAAACAGCTGGACCTTGATTACCTGAAGCAGGACATTCCGTTGCTGGTGACCGAATCCCGCGAAGGCCTGGAGCGGGTGCGCAAGATCGTGCAGGATCTACGCGACTTTTCCCGGGTGGACTCCAGCGAGGAATGGCAGCAGGCAGACCTGCACCAGGGCATCGATTCCACCCTGAACCTGCTCGGCGGTCGCCTCGGTGGGATTCAGGTCGACAAGGACTATGGCGCCCTACCCACCATCCGATGCCTGTCCCGCGAAATCAATCAGCTGGTCATGAACCTCCTGCTCAACGCAATCCAGGCCATCACCACGCCACCCGGACGCATCAGCATCCGCACCGGATCGGAGGGCCACAACGTCTGGCTGGAAATCGCCGACACTGGTGTAGGCATCCCGTCCACGCTCATCGACCGCATCTTCGAACCCTTCTACACCACCCGCCCGGTGGGTACCGGCACCGGCCTGGGCCTTGCGCTGTCCTACGGCATAGTGCAGAAGCATCAGGGGACGATTGGTGTGGAGAGCACCGAGGGGGAGGGGAGTGTGTTTCGGGTGAGGTTGCCGGTGGAATTTGGGGAGATCAGTTAGGGGGCAGCGGGGGTCCGCGTAGTAGAACTCAGCCGACGCCGTGCTGGTACCGGGCTCCATCGAAGGACGTAGGCTGTTGTGACCCGCGCCGCCGATTTCATCTGTGGCGCCAGGCTCGTCGCGGGTCTCAGCGGCTGCGGAGGGTCGCCTCGTTCAAGTCGAGGCAAAGAGCGCCGCTGAACCCGATCGGATGGGGTTGCGCGTCCGCTATCCGTGCACCTCGCCGATCGGGTACAACGGCCTACGAGAGCACGAACTCACTCCCGCTCTAACCTGGACAGCACCTCGGTCGCGTGGAACACGCGGTTTCGGCGTTGTCTGGCTACGCTGAGAATGCCGTGTTTGAGCAGTTGTTCGATGGCGCGGTTGGCGGCGACGAAGGAGATGCCGAAAGCGCTGGCGGTTTGCTTGACGGTGACGACGGGGTGGCCGAGCAGGTACGTCGGTAGCTTGCGGGCGGTGGCGTCTGCGCGCAGTCCGGTCAGGCGTGATTGCCAGTCGTCGCGGAGGGTGTTGAGGTCTTTTGCGATGGCGATGGCGCCGTCGCTGGCTTCAATGACGGCCTGGCACAGCAGTTTCAGCCAGGGTTGCCAGTTCGCACGCAGCTGGACGTCGCCGAGCGCGTCATAGTAGGCGCGGCGATGGTGTAGCAGGCGGCCCGAGAGGTACAGCGGCGGATAGTTTTCGGCGGCAAGGATCAGCGGCAGCAGCAATCGACCGGTGCGACCGTTGCCGTCGGCGAAGGGGTGGATGGTTTCGAACTGGGCGTGGGCGATGGCAATCTGCGCGACGACCGGCAGCCGCCAGGGCTCATCATTGCGCGGTGTGTACTGGAGCATCGACTGGGCCAGTTCTTCCATGCACTCGGCGATGCGTGCCGGTGGCGCGGGGACGAAGGTGGCGTCCTCGATACGTTGACCGCTGCCGATCCAGACCTGGTTGATCCGGTACCGGCCGGCAAGGACGTGCGACGGCGCATCCTGCATCAGGATTGCGTGCATGGCCTTGACCAGACCGGTATCGATGGCGCTGCGTGCGTTTGCTGAGCGGATGCTGCGCAATCCGTGTTCGAGGGCCTGGACGTAGCGCTCGGTAATGGCGGCGTCGGGCGGCAGTCCGTCGCTGGCTTGCGTCAGCTCGTACTCGAGCAATTCGTGCAGTTGCGTCCGCGTGCCTTCGATCTGTGAACTCTGCACCGCCTCGCGCCGCGCCAGCGTACGGGTCAGCAGGTCGCCATTGGGCAGCAGTTCGGTCGCAACCTTGAGCCGTTCCAGCGCCTGCATGGCCTGGGTCAGGTCATGCGCCACGGCGACCGAATCGGGCAGGCGGCGGAGGGTGGGCGGCGCTACTAGAGCATGGCAATGCGGGTGCGAATCGCACTTCACCAGATAAGGCTGGAGGCTGTTGCCGACGTCGCTGCGACGCATCTGGGTGGGTCGAGTCAAGGTTAAACAAGGATCGCAGTTGTTAAAGGTTGGCGCAATAAGGTTTAACAAGCGTCGGCGTTGTTGAAGTTTGGCCGGCAGCGAGAGCGCGGCGCCGAAACCGCGCATCATCGAAGGAAGTAGCCGTTGTGACCCGCGCCGCTTCGGGGCTACGCCAATCGTTCCCTCAACCCACCATGCCTTTGACTGCGGCGCGCCAGCGCGCTGCGGAGGCTGGCTTCGCTGGTCCATAGCTCGACGCCAAAGCGGGCTCGGGAGAGGGCGGTGTAGAGGAGTTGGCGGGTGAGGATGCGGTGGTCGGGGTCGGGCGGGAGGAGGACGGCGACGTGGTTGTATTCGGAGCCTTGGCTCTTGTGCACGCTCAATGCAAACGCAAGATCGTGGGCGGGGAGTTCGCGCGGGGAGAGGCTGCGCAAGACGGGATTGCCGCGGGCGTCGGTGGTTTCGAAATGGACGCGCAACTGCGCGCCCTGGCCCAGCGCGATGCCGATGTCGCCGTTGTAAAGGCGGCGGGCGTAGTCGTTGTGGCTGATCACGATGGCCCGGCCGGGGTACCACTGGCCGCCGCCGGCGCGCTGGCGCAGGGCCTGGTCGATGCGGCTGGCCAGCT
>JBGTIE010000627.1:0-1895 GCA_041745855.1 Lysobacterales bacterium
CAGACCGCCCGGAACGGTGGGCGCGGCGCGGGCCGGGCGTTGGAGCGGCGGGCGCGCGGCTCCTGCTTCCACAGCGCTACGATATTGAATACAACGGTCAGAACAGCCGCGCCCTGGACCAGCTGGACCAGCTTGGTCGGCGTAAAATCGATGAGCAGTCGTCCGATTATCAGCGCGCTGACCATCATTCCCGCCAGCAGCATCACATAGAGCAACGCCACCACCCGCGGCCGGGCGTGCATCGGGGCGAGGTCGGTGGCGAGCGCCAGGCCGGCGGTCTGCGTGGTGTGCATCCCCGCGCCGACCAGCAGAAATGCGATCAGGGCCCCGACCTGCCCGGCCGTTTCCTGATACATCGGCGCCGCGCCAAGACCCCCGCCGGTCATCAGAAGCAGCGCGAACGGCAGCAGCGCGAACCCGCCGAACTGGAGCAGCGTGCCAAACCAGATGTAGGGGACCCGCTTCCATCCGAGGATCGAGCGGTGGGTATCCGAACGATACCCGATAAGCGCGCGGAAAGGTGCGAACAGCAGCGGCAGCGAAACCATCGCCGCGACCACCGAAGCCGCCATGCCCAGCTCCACGATCATCACCCGGTTGAGCGTCCCGGTCAGCAGCACCGCCGCCATGCCGACCGAGACCTGGAACAGCGACAGCCGCAGCAGGCGGCCGAGCGGCAATTCGGTGGTCGCGGCGTCGGCAAAGGGCAGCCAGTCGGTGGCGACCTTGCTCCAATTGAGCGCTAGGGGCCGCCGCTGCGCCATCAGCCGCGCACCAGCTCGAGCGCGTGGCTGGTGTAGAAGCCGCTGATGATGCGCTCGCCGCGCTGCGCGCTCCAGCCGGGCAGTGCGTTGAGGTCGCGGCGGAGCTGGCCCCGCTCTGCGGCTGGCGGCTGGCGCCGGTCGAGCGGATCAAGTCCGGGTTCTACATCTCCGAAGCGCTGGAGCTGCGCCCATGAAGGCGACCGACGTCCTCAAGCAGTTCGGCATGAACATGCTGCCGTTTGCGGACGGCGCCTCCGCCGGGCTGCCGCTGGGACGTCTGATGCGGCTGTCGCTGTTCCAGGTCTCGGTCGGCATGGCCTCGGTGCTGCTGCTCGGGACGCTGAACCGGGTGATGATCGTCGAGATGAACGTCGCGGCCTTCCTGGTCGCAAGCATGGTGGCGCTGCCGGTGCTGGTGGCGCCGTTCCGCGCCTTCATGGGGTTCCGGTCGGACACCTACCGCTCGGCGATCGGCTGGAAGCGGGTGCCGTTCATCTGGTTCGGCTCGCTCTACCAGTTCGGCGGGCTCGCCTTCATGCCCTTCGCGCTGATCCTGCTGTCGGGCGACCAGATCATGGGGCCGTCCTGGGCGGGCGAGGCGCTGGCGGCGGCGGCCTTCGTGATGACCGGGCTCGGCATGCACATGACCCAGACCGCCGGCCTGGCGCTGGCGGCGGATCAGGCCGAGCCGGAGAAGCGCCACCGGGTCGTCGCGCTCCTCTATGTGATGTTCCTCGCCGGCATGGCGATCAGCGCGATCGTGCTCGGCACGCTCCTGCGCGACTTCAGTCAGATCCGGCTGATCCAGGTGGTGCAGGGGGCCGCGGCGGCGACGCTGGTGCTGAACCTCGTCGCGCTCTGGAAGCAGGAGAAGATGAACCCGATGACCCGCGAGGAGCGCGCTGCGCCCCGGCCGCGGTTCTCGGACGCGCTGCTGGAGCTGGCCGGGCAGGGCCAGATGCTGCGGATCATTTCGGTGATCGCGCTCGGCACCGCCGCCTTCGCGATGCAGGACGTGCTGCTGGAGCCCTATGGCGGCGAGATCCTCGGGCTATCTGTGGCGGCGACGACCTCGCTGACCGCGGTCTGGGCGCTCGGCGCGCTGCTCGGCTTCGGGCTGGCGGCGCGGCG
>JBGTIE010000628.1:0-2346 GCA_041745855.1 Lysobacterales bacterium
GGTCTGCATGTGCTGGATGCGCGCTCTGAGCAGGGTGATCAGCGCAGCACGGCGAGGGTCTGCGTAGCGAGTGATCCGCCGGCCGCTGCCGACGCCGCCGGCGAGGCCGAAACCCGCGTCTGTCGGCGCTATGAGGACGGCACGTCGACGCTGGTGCGGGACCATGTGCGCGGCTGGCGCAGCGGTCGGCTGGACCGGGTATTGGCCGGCGATTTCGACTTGATCGGGGAAAGAGCTGGTTCCGGTGGCCAGACCCAGTAGCCGGTTCAGAGTTGAGTGTCGGGGTCGGGGTCGGAATCGGAATCGCCATCGCCATCGGAATCGCGGGTAGCGACATGGCCTGCTGGCAACGAACGACGTGCCGTGGACCGGGCAGCCGTCGAGTACCTCGCCTGGGCGTACCAACGTACTAGCCCGAATCGGGGCGATGCTGACGATACTGGTAGGGCGCCGTGTACACCGTTCGCGAGGAGGAGTCCGGGTAGGCCGGGCAACGGCTTGATTCCGATACCGATTCCGACCCCGACCCGAAGGAAGCTCGCCCCCGGCAGCTCTTGTCAGTCCCGCCGTTCCAAGCTATCGTGCGCGGCTCGTTATTGCCGTTGTAGCTCAGTTGGTAGAGCAACTGATTCGTAATCAGTAGGTCGGAGGTTCGACTCCTCTCAACGGCACCAGCCAGAGCAGTTCCAGTGGCCTGTTCCAGTGGCCAGTGTAGAGCGAAAGCGGCAGCCCGCTAGGCTCCGGATCGCGCCGCCCACGCCCGCAACACCTCCGCCTCTCTCTCCGCGCTGAGCCCCGCCTTGACGGTCTGGCGGCGTTCGGCCGGTAGCTGGTCGTACCAGGCGTACAAATCCTGCGTGGTGGTGGCCAGCGGGCGGAAGCTGAGGCCCGCGGCGAGGGCCTTTTCGATGCTGATGCGGGCGAAGCCTGCGCTGTCGCCCTGGCCCGGCACCCATACCGGCATGTCGCCCCAGGGGCGTACCTCGTGTTCGGCCAGGAATTCGGTCGGGACCCAGTTCAGATGGGCGCCGGCGCTGGTGCAGGCGCGAATGCCGTGCAGCATCGCGGCCATGCTCAGCTCGTAGTCCGGGCCGGTCGCGTTGTAGTCGCCGGCTAGCTGCTGCTCGGCCATCCGGATGGTCCACTCTGCCAGATCACGCGCGTCGATGATCTGGACCGGATCAAGGCCATCGCCCGGCGCCAGCACCTCACCGCCACGGCGCAGCCGCAGCGGCCAGTAGGTGAATCGGTCGGTTTCGTCGCCCGGGCCGACGATCAGTCCGGGCCGGATGACGGTGACCTTGTCGGCGCCGAGCTGGGTCCGCGCCTCGGCCTCCGAACGGGCCTTGAGCGGGCCGTACAAGGCCATATTCGCGCGCATGGTGTCCTGCGTCTCGGCGTACGCATCGGGACCCTCATAGACGTGGACCGCGCCGGTCTCGTCCTTGCCCGGCGTGCTGGTGTCACTGTAGACCGATATGGTCGAGATGAAGACGTAGTGGCCGGCCCGTCCCTTCAGTACCTGTCCGACGTCGCGGACCCAGAACGGCAGGCTGGTCGGATTGTCGATGCAGACATCCCACTCGCCATCTTTCAAGGCATCAAGTTCGGCCGTATTGCGATCGCCGGTCAGCTCGACCACCTCGCCCGGCCATTGTTGTGGCCGCCGACCGCGGTTGAACAGGGTGATGTGGTGTCCACGCTCAAGTGCGTAGCGGACCTGGTGCGGGCCGGTGAAGCCGGTACCGCCGAGGATCAGGATACGCAACGGCTTGGCGGGCTTCTCCGCGGCAACGAGTCGGCCGCCGAAAGCGAGTGACGCGCCGCCCAGCGCGGCCAGGGTAAGCAGATCACGGCGCAGCAGAGTCATCGCGGGAGTCCTCGGGTGGGTGGGCAAGCTCAGGGTGACGAAAGCCTACGCCCGCGGCACGATCGGTTCCCGGCCCGAAAGTCAGGGGCCAAGAACTCAACGACAAGAAACCGGACAAGTTCCGCTTTGGGTCCGAACCAGGAGCAAAGCGGCGCCAGGTCGCCGCACTCCAAAATGGGGTCGCACGCGGCACTTTTGGAGTGCGCTGGCCTGACAGCGCTTTGCTCTTTGCCTTGCATTACGATGCGGTTTGCGGAGCACAGCGACATCCAGCGCGCGGTCACAGCTCTTCTGGGCCCTGTGCCCTGAGCCCTGGGCCCTGCTCCTCCCTCAGCCCTGACCCCAGCAACTCGCGCAAAGCGGCGACCAGCGCTGGCCCTTCACGCAGCGGCGGATAGCTCCACGCTTGCCAGGTCAACTTCAGTGGGCGCAATCGGCCGCTGTCGCGCAGGGCGCGGTGCAGGTCGCCGAGCCGC
>JBGTIE010000629.1:0-1730 GCA_041745855.1 Lysobacterales bacterium
GCTGCGGCGCTGGTGATGGCGAGCTACGAAGCGGCGCTTTCCACCAATCTCGCCATCGCCTTCTTCATTCCGTCGCTGGTCTATCTCACCGACGCGATCGGCACGCAGACCGAGGCGATCGCGGTGCGCGGGTTGGCAGTCCGCCAGAGCCCGCTGGCGCGCCTCCTGCTCAACGAGCTTGCGACGGGCACGCTGATCGGTCTCGCGCTGGGGCTTCTGGCGTTCGTCGGGGTGTGGCTCTGGTTCGGCGACCCGAGGCTGGCAGGAGGGGTCGGCCTGTCGCTCCTCGTCGCCGGCGCGCTCGCGAGCACGATCGGACTGCTGCTCCCCTGGTCGTTCGCACGCTTCGGCATCGACCCGGCCCTCGGTTCCGGTCCGCTGGCGACGATCATCCAGGATGTGCTGACGATCCTGCTCTATTTCACGGTGATGACGACGCTACTCGCCTGAGGCGCGGCGCAGCCGGCGCCCGGGCAAGCACGAGAACCAACACGACACCTGCGATCGGCAGGCCGAAGTCCTCAGGGATGCCGAGCTGGAGCGCCGCCGCCAGCCCGACGAGCGACCACAGGACAGGTATGATCGCGAGCCAGCGGACAGGCCTGCCACGCGCAAGCAGCAACATGCCGATCGTGAAGAGCGTGGTGGGACACGGGGCCACGCCGGGCATGGGGCCAGCCATCAGGCCGTGTCCCGCAAAGATGCCGAGGATGGGATAGATCAGCAGCGCGTAGATAATGAACGCGAGACCGGAGACCGATCGGAAATCCGGGCCAGCCCGGAACTGCAAGCCGGGCGCCGCGACGGCGCTGGCCGCGAACAGGATCTCCTGGAGCACGAAGAAGCCGGCGAAGATCTTCGCTGCCGGGTTGATAGTGGCGAAGAAGAGGAAGTGGTATCCGATGCCGTTCCACGCCCACAGGATGGCGAGGCTCGCGAGAATGAGCCGACTCGCGGTCGGGCCACCACGCCAGAGGCCCGCGACGGCCAGCAGGCTCAGGGCGTAGGCCACGATCTGCGCCGGCCAGATCGCTGCGTTGTAGGCCACGAAGACGGCGAGGAACTGCTCGACGCTGAAGGGAGCGTTCACGTGATCATCACGCTCGTGACCGGCCGGCGCGCGGAATAGGGGAGCGTCGGGCCATGGCCGAACTGTATGACAAGGTCGGGGCGGCGACCGGGCATGCCGACGAGGGCCGCCAACTCCGGTCGGAGGCTGGCGACCTCCACCGGCTGGTTGATGAAGGCGTGCCGCAGGCCGAGCGCGGTGGCCTGCAGCACGAACCGCTGGCAGGCGCGTCCGGCGAGCACCCAATGCTCCGGTCCGTCGTGCTGCGCGACAAACACGGCGAGGCCTGCGGAGGACGCGATCTGGCGGGCGTAATTGTCGTTTTCGGCATCGGCTGTGAACACCCAGTCGAACAGGCTCGGGCCCAGCCACGCCGGCAGCGCCGGATTGCCGCTGGCCGCACTGAACAGGCCGTCGCCGGTCCGCATCGCCTCGTTCGGGCTGAAGCGCAGCCAGGTTTTCAGCTCGCGCACGAAGGCGGGATCGGCCATCTGCGCGGAATTGCCCGCCAGCACCAGATCGCGCACCTGGTCGATCCGCTGCCGGTCGGTGATGAGGATCAGGTCGACGCCCGGAACCCTGGCGGTTGCTTCCAGCTGCCGCAGGTAGGCCGCGCTGACCGGCGCGCCGTCGTAGTCCGCGCGGGTCGACTGGCGCTTCG
>JBGTIE010000630.1:0-5569 GCA_041745855.1 Lysobacterales bacterium
CAGCAGCCGAGTCATAGCGTTGCGAAGGCGCGTCGGCCAGCGCCTTCATGATCACCGCTTCGACATCGCCGCGCAGTTCGGGTTTGAGCTGGCTCAGGGGCCGCGCGCCGATGCGTTCGCGCGCACGCAGCGCTTCGAGCAAGGACTGGCCGCTGAGCTCGTGCACCGGTTGGCCGGTGAGCAGTTCATAACCAAGGGCGCCGAGCGCGTAGACATCCGAGCGCGCGTCGATATGGCGCAGATCACCCGCCAGTTGCTCGGGACTCATGTAGGCCAGCGTACCGACCAACTGGCCGTGCTGGGTCATGCCGGCATTGTCGTCGTCGAGCGCGCGGGCGACGCCAAAATCGAGGATCTTTGGCTCGCCGGCGCTATCAACAAGGACGTTGTCGGGCTTCAGGTCGCGATGGATGACGCCGCGCAGATGGGCGTGATGAACCGCGCGTGCCAACGTCGCGAGCAGTTGCAACACGCGCTGCGGCGTGGGCCGGGCGTGTGCATGCCAGGCGCCCAGATTCTCACCCTCGACATACTCCATCGCCAGATACGGCACCGGTCCGGTCGCACCGTCGACACTGCCGGCGGCATAAACGCGGGCGATCGCGGGGTGTTCGACCCGGCCCAGCAGATTGGCTTCGCGCACGAAGCGGGCAAGCAATTCGTTACTGCCGACGCCACCGCGCAGCAGCTTCAGTGCGACCTGGCGACGTGGATGCTGCTGCTCGGCCAGCCACACCTCGCCCATCGCCCCGGCGCCAAGTGAGCGCAGCAAGCGGTAAGGACCGATCTGCTGCACTGCTTCGGTGCTGGCGGGCGTGGGTTGTACTTCAACGATTTGCAGTGCGCTGGCATTGGCCAGATCAGTGCCTTCGGCCTGGGTCCCACTGAGCAGATCTGCCAGCATGCCGCGCAGCAACGCCGCGTGGGCGGGATCACTGTCCTGCATGGACCGTAGCCTGGATTCCCGTTCGGCCGGCGGGACCGCCAGCAGTTCCCGCAGTGCCAGTACGCGCGCCGCGGCATCCGCCGCCGGCCCCTCGCTCATGCCTCGGGCCGATACAGAATGACGCAATTGCGGCCGGCGTCCTTGGCCTGGTAAAGGGCTCGATCGGACAACCGCAGCAGCTCACCGGCACTGCCGATGGACTCGTCCCACATGGCGCAGCCGATGCTGACCGTTACCCGCACCAGTTCCTCGCCGATGCGTACCCGCTGCTCGGCCTGGTCGCGCCGCAACTTGTCCGCCAGTGCAACCAGTTCAGTGTCATCGATACCGCCGATCAGGACCGCGAACTCCTCGCCACCCAGGCGCCCGGCGATGGCGCCGTCGGGCAGTCCGGATCGTAGCAAGGCGGCGAAGGCGCGCAGGACCTGATCACCGGCCAGATGGCCGAGGCGATCATTGATCGGCTTGAAGTGGTCCAGATCAAGGATCAACAGGCCCAGCGTGACGTTGGTCTGCAGGGTGCCGATGCGCTCATCGAGCAATTCGCGAAAGCGCCGCCTGACCATCAGGCCGGTCAGGCTGTCACGCAGGGCCAGCTCCAGCAGCACCGCGTGGTAGTCGCTCTCGCTGCTGTCGCGATCGAAGAACTTGAGCACGTTGCGGCCCAGTTCGACCCGGTCGCCATCTTTCAGCCGGGCCCGGTCTACCGCAGCACCATTGAGAAAGGTCTGGTTGGTCGATTCCAGGTCGACCAGTTCGAAGCCCTCGCCCGCCGGCTCGATCCGGCAGTGCCGGCGCGACACGCTGTGGTCGGGCAGGCACAGCTCGCATTCGGGCGCCCGACCGAGGGTGATCACGCTGTCGGCCAGCTCCACCCTGTGGCCCAACTGACGACCCTGCACGACCACGACACAGGCTTGCGGTGCAGCCGGCGGCGCGTCCTCACGCGGGTCTTTGACCATGCGCTTGGTGGTGGCGTGATATCGGCTGCGTCCCACTTCAATCGCCTGTCTGACTGGAAAGCTGCAGTCCATGGTCGGACGAGTTGGTAATCGCATCAGCCAGAGGCAGGAACAGCATCACCTCGGTCCCCCTGGGTTGGCAACGGCGGATGTGCATGCCGCCATTATGGCGTTGCGCGATGCCCAGCACCACTGAAAGGCCAAGACCACGGCCGGGCTGACGACTGCTGACGAATGGCTCGACTGCGCGGTCGAGCATATCCTCGGCAATGCCGCAGCCATCGTCGACCAGGCTGATCCGGGCATAGCTGGTGGACTCGGCCTGCAGCCAGGCCGGCGCCAGTGCGTTGACCGCCTGCTGCTCCATCGCCGCGACACTCAGGCGCAGATTGCCGCGGCCGCGCACCATCGCCTCGATCGCGTTGTCGATCAGCGCCAGCAGCGCCTGCGACAGCGCATCGCCGTCGATCCGGACCAACAGCGGCGAGCTGATCAAGTGATAGTCCAGACGCACCCCGGTCGGCACCCGCGCCTCGATCACATCCCGCTGTGCATCCAACCAGGCGTTCAGATCGGCCAGTCGCGGCTCCTGGCCGCCAAAAGCCGTGAACTGCAGCAACTGGCCAGTCAACCGATCCATTGCCAGCAGTGCATCCTCCAGCCGCTCCAGTGGCTGCAGCGCCGGCGAGTTGGCGCCCAACCGGGCGCGCAGGCGGAAACTGTTGCCAAGCGCCGCGGTGAGTCGGTTGTTGAATTCGTGCGCCACTCCCGCGGCCATGTCCCAAAGGCTGTCGAGCCGCTCACGCCGACGGCTGGCGCGCATCGCCATCCGGAGGTCACGCAGGGTCAGCCGGTAGCCAGGCGCAGCAGACTGACCGGCGTCCGGACCCAACCAGAGCAGCCATTCCTCACCCACCAATGCGCCCTGCCCTTCGCTGAGCCATTCCAGCGGCGCCACCAGACCCTTGCCCAGCGCATCTCGGACCCGCTCCGCATCGCGCCAGAACAGGAGTTGTTCCAGTGGAAAGCCTGATGTTTCCGGACCCTGAGGGGAAATAGCATTGGGCGAGGGCCCAGGGCTCAGGGCCCAGGGGCCAGAAATGCCAGCTTCGCCGGTGCCACGAACTGGCTCTTGACTGATCAGGGCCCTGTGCCCCGCGCCCTGGGCCCACTCTGCTGTTTCTACCGACAGTCCCCTCAAGCGCTGCACCCCGCCTGGCTGGCGCGCCAGCCAGTCCGCCACCGGATCGCTGACCCCGAGGATCTCGCCGCGCTGGTTCAGGCGCAGGCTGTACTCGAAAGGGCCGGCCAAAGGGGTGGGCTCGGGTCTGCTGCTGGTCTGCATGAGAAGCGTGATCGGCCGTCGTATGAGGTTGGTCGAAGCGTGAAGCTTACGCCAGCAAGCGGGTCTGGGGGTGTAACGGATGGCCACGGGGTGCTGGACAAGGCAAGAAGGCGCTTCTCCGCTGCGGGTGCGATTCAAACTGATGTTTTGAGGAAGTTGCAATGACCTGAGGGCCCAGGGCCCAGGGCTCAGGGCCCAGTCCAGAGCCACCTTGAGGCAAGGGTGGAAGCTACGCGCAGCCGTTGCGTTTTGACTCGCCTAAAGTAGGCTCTTGACCTTCTGGGCCCTGAGCCCTGGACCCTGGGCCCTGCCACCACAAAGACTCTCCGAAACATCAGTTTGAATCGCACCCCTCCGCTGCTCCACAGTTCCCCGCCACCCGGCTTGCGGCTAAGCTCAGCAATCGGCAGACCACGAAGGAGGCCAGCGATGCGGACGGTAGGTCAGTTGTTGGACGAGAAAGGGCGGGCCATCTTTTCGATCAGGCCCGACGAAACAATGTTTGCCGCCATCACCGAGATGGCCGAGCGCGGCGTGGGCGCGCTGCTGGTGATGGATGGCGAGCAGATGGCCGGGGTCGTTTCCGAGCGCGACTACGCGCGCAAGGTGATCCTGAAGGGCCGATCCTCGCGCGAAACCGCGGTGCGCGAGGCGATGACCGCGGAGGTCATCAGCACCGATGAGCAGGCCACCGTCGATACCTGCATGCGATTGATGACCGATCACCGGATCCGCCATCTGCCGGTGCTGCGAGACGGCAAGGTCGTCGGCATGCTCAGCATCGGGGATCTGGTCAAGGCGATCATCTCCGATCAGCAATTCCAGATCGAGCAGCTGTCCAACTACATTGCCGGCTGAGCTTGACCCGCCGATGAGTAGCGATCCACCTTCCCAATCCTCGCCGGCGCTGGACCAGTTGCGTCAGCGGCTGGATCAAGTCGACCGGCAGTTGATCGAGTGCATCGCCGAGCGGCAGCAGATCGTCGCCGAGATCGGCAGGGTCAAGCATTCCGACGGCGGTCAGCTGCGGGATTTCCGGCGCGAGCGGCAGGTGCTGGATCGGGTCCGGGCGCGCGCCGGCGAGGTCGGCCTGAATGGCGATCTGGCCGAGGACGTGATGCGCCGCCTGATCGGTTCGTCACTGACCGCGCAGGAGCAGGACAGGGTGCGCTGGTCGACCGCCGGCCACGGCCGCAAGGCGCTGGTGATCGGCGGTAGCGGCAAGATGGGTGGCTGGATCTGCCGTTTTCTGGCCGATCAGGGCTTCGCGGTCGAAGTGGCCGACCCGACCCGTCCTCCCGATCAGGATCAGCCCTGGCGCAGTGATTGGCGCAACGGTTCGCTCGACCATGATGTGATCGTCGTTGCCGCACCACTGGGGCGCAGTGCCGAGGTCATCGAGGGCCTGGCGCAAGCCCGCCCAACCGGACTGGTGTTCGACATCGGATCGCTCAAGTCGCCGCTCGCCGCCGCCTTGCGCAGCGCCCGTGGCGCCGGCCTGCGGATCTGCTCGGTCCATCCGATGTTTGGCCCGGACACGATGCTGCTGTCGGGTCGGCACGTGATATTCATCGACCTGGGTGATCCGCTTGCGGTCAGCCAGGCGCAGGCGCTGTTCAGCCCTACCAGCGCCGAGCTGGTCAGCATGGGGCTGGACGAACACGACGAGCTGATCGCCTATGTGTTGGGCCTGTCGCACGCGGTGAACATTGCCTTCTTCAGCGCACTGACCGATTCCGGCACCGCCGCGCCCCGCCTGGCGCAGTTGTCGAGCACCACCTTCGATCGGCAGCTGGCGGTCGCCAGCCAGGTGGCGCAGGAGAACCCGCGGCTTTACTTTGAGATCCAGCACCTGAACGCGCACGGCGACAAGGCGCTGAACGCGCTGGAACAGGCCGTGGCCCGATTGTGCAAGGCCGTGCGCAGCGGCGATGAAGTGGATTTCGTGGCGATGATGGAGCGCGGTCGAGGCTACCTCGCCGCAAGGCCGCCGAGTCGCGGAGCGCCTTGATCCCTCAGCCCACAGCCCTATAAGTCAGTACCAATCCAGCGGGTCCACATCGATACTGCAATGGACCGCGCCGCGGCGCTTCGTCAGCGCCTTGCGCAACTCGCGCAACAGCTGCTGCAATGGGGGCCGAGTGTCGGCCAGCAACAACAACTGACCGCGCTCGCGGCCGGCTCGGCGGCTCATCTGCGGCAGCAACGGGCCGTGGACCTGGACGCCGCCGCCGTTGATCTGGTCCAGATGACTGCGCAGCTCAACCAGCCAGGCGTCCAGTGGCTCGCGCTCTGGCGCGTCAGCGCGCAGCAATG
>JBGTIE010000631.1:0-2982 GCA_041745855.1 Lysobacterales bacterium
GTGCCGAGCAAGTTGGTGAAATCACCGACGCTCACATTGCTGCCGCCGGTGTCGGCCCCGCCATCGCTGGCGCGGATCTCCAAGCGGTCTGGAAAGTCCAGGGTCAGGTCGCCTGTGCGCGACCAGAAGCGCAGCTCAGCCCCGGCACCGAACTGCAGCACCGGACTGATCAACCAGGCGCTGATCGTATTGTTCCCGGCGACCATCCTGAAATTGGCGCCGATGTAGCCTGCACCGGCCTGCGGTGGAAAATCATCGACACTGCCGTTGAACCAGTTCGGGGTAGTCCCGATCGGCGTGCTGTTGTTGATGCAGGTCCAGCCGATTGGACAATCCAGCCCGGCGTCGAAGCCCTCGGTGATCGTCGCGTTCGGCGCAAACACGGCCGCTTGGGTAGGCATGGGCTCGACGGAGCGCGCGCCGGAGCGCGAAAGCGGCTGCGACCAGCCGGCAAGCGGCGCCATGTACAAGACCAGGCCAAGGACCATCAGTGGCCATCGCATACGCAACCAATGGGCGCCGGTACCACCGCCAGACCGCAACTGCTCGAGCATCGGGATATCCCTTGTTTGGTCCATTCAGGATCAGCGCTGGCCAACCCCCAAGAGCTTAGGCGCACCCCCCGATCGAGTCCTGAGGACTGAATGATTTTTTTATGATGGCGGCTGCCGCGACTCGGGGACCGAAAACGCGTCGCTGCGCGACGGCCCGAGTACAACTCGGGGTTCCGATGCGGGCCGCGCCGTGAATGGAGCCCCGAGTTGAACTCGGGCAACAAGGCCAGGTGACGCCGGGAATTCGTCGACAAGATCGGCACGGATCGCAAGCCGCTAAACGCGTCGCTGCGAGACGGCCCGAATACAACTCGTGGTTCCGATGAGATGAGGCCCACGCCGTGAATGGAGCCCCGAGTTGAACTCGGGCAACAAGGCCAGGTGACGCCGGGAACTCGTCGACAAGATCGGCACTGATCGCAAGCCGATAAACGCGTCGCTGCGCGACGGCCCGACTACAACTCGGGGTTCCGATGCGGGCCGCGCCGTGAATGGAACCCCAAGCAGCCCCCGGCTCAAGGGAAGTGCGCTACTCCAGTCGCAGCGTATCCACCACCCAACCGCGGGCCTCCTCGCGGGCGCTCCAGCTCAGCAGCGGCTCGACGTCATGGCTGATCCATGGCCCCAGCCGCAGCACCCCGCTGCTGGCGCGCTGGGCCAGGGCGTATTGCAGCTGACCGTCGAAGACCCTGGCGTAGATCCGTGCGGCCTCACCAAGGGCGTCGTCCAGCGCAAAGACCACCCTCGCGGTGTCATCAAGCACCGGCAGCAGTGCCGCGCTGGGCAAGCGATAGCTGCCGACCGCTGCGGACACCGTCACCGCTTCGAAACCGTCGGCAAACAGCAGATTGCGCAGATTCAGATCGCTGGCGCTGTTGTTGGCCAAATTGGCGTCTTCGATCGTGTCGTCATCAGGCAATTCCAGAGTGACCGTGTTGAGGATCTGCTCCGGGTTCCCCGCGACGTTGCCGTAGAAGCTGTAGTTCAGCAGTGCACCGACCGGGTAGCTCGGGATCTGCGCATCGAGATCGCCGCTGCCGCTGCTGGCCGGACAGGTCGCGCCGCCGCTGGAATCGCAGGTCCACAGCACATCGACCAGGCCGGCCGGCACCGTATCGAGCAGACGCAGGTTCTCGGCCCTGTCCGCGCCCAGATTTCGCAGCGTGATCGTGTAGACCAGCAGATCGCCCTCGGCGTAGCTGTCCACTGTGTCGGTCTTGGTCACAGCCAGATCGGACTGGGCAAAGACCAGGGTCTGCAGATCACCGGCGGTCGCGCTGTTGGCGTTCAGGTGATTGCCGTCGGTGGAGGTGAAGATGGCAGTCACCGTCCGCGGACCCAACGCATCGAAGCTCAGCGCGCAGCCGCTGATCGCTGCCGGCAGGTTGACCTGGCAACTGCTGCTGCCGCTGGTCAAGCTGACCGTTCCGGTGGGTGTGCCGCCGCCGGGTGCGCTCACCGTCAGTGCAAAGCCGAACACTGTCGGCGTGTTGATCCGAACGCGCGCTGGATCAATGACGCTGATCGCAGTGCTCGCGGGATCGACCTGATGGCTGGCCGTGCCGCTGCTCTCGCCAAATGCGCCGGTTGCGGGCGTGTAGCTGGCGGTCACCAGTTTGGCACCGGCTGTGCTGCTGGTCAGCTCGCAACTGCCACTGCTATCGGGTGCGGTACCTGGGATCAGACTGATCGGACCACAGCTGTCGCTGCCATCGCTGACCATGACGGTGCCCAGCGGTGACAAGGACTGCGCACTCACACTCACGTTCACCGTGTAGGGCTGGCCGACCAGGCTTGGGTCGGGCAGATTGCTGGTGATCGTGGTTGTGGTCGGCTGCTGGTCGTCATCCTCGATGGTGCCGGTGCCGCTCAGACTGCTCGGCGTGGCGTTCATCACATCGGTGATGTTGAGGCTGAAGCTCTCGTCGCCCTCGAAGTCGGTGTCACCATTGATCAGCACTGTCACCGTGGCGGACGTCTGCCCGGCCGGGATCATGACCATTGCCGGCGCGACCGGAACATAGTCGTTGTCGGCAACCATGGCCGTGCCGTCGGCGGTAGCGCGGCTGAAACTGACATCGCGGCCGGAGACGGGCGTGAGGGTGATCACGAAGTCCATCGGCGTGGTGCCGGCATCGCCCTCGGGCTGGCTGGGACTGGTGATCGACAGTGCCGGCCGCGGGTCGTCGTCGATGATGGTGCCGGTGGCCACCGCGGCGCCCAGCGTGACATCGCCGACTGCAGTCAGGCCCGACAGGGTCAGCGTGAAGCTCTCATCGTTTTCATTGAGCGCGTCATTGATGATGCTGACGTTGACGCTCTGGCTGGCATTGCTGTAGGCCGGGAAGGTCACCGTGCCGCCGACAATCGGGGTGAAGTCCGCCGCCGTGGCGCTGCCGAAGGCGCTGTTCAGATCCACAGTCACGCC
>JBGTIE010000632.1:0-2681 GCA_041745855.1 Lysobacterales bacterium
GTCGCCATCGCTGGCGCGTTGGCACTGTCGGCGCTGGTGCTCGGCCTGGCTACTACCAGCCTGCAATGGCGCCGCGCCGATGCCAGTGCGGCGGCGGCTCAAGCCAGTCTGTGGTCGGTCCGCGGCCAGGCGGCACAGGCCGCCCTGGGCGAGAACGATGGTTTTCGGGCATTGCGTTCACTAGTAGCGAACTTGAGCGAAATGGAGGACAGCGGACATACCGACCGCGCATCGCTCGAACGCCAGCGCATCGGCACCGTGCTGGCGAATGCCCCGCAGTTGATTGACCTGATTCGACTGCCGCAGGGTGAGGCTGTCACATCTGTTGCGATTTCCCCGAATGGGCAACACTTCGCCGTTGCCTCGCATCTTCCGCGCGGCGAGCGAATGCTGCGCCAGTTCAGCGTAACTACCGGCGGAGAGCAGTGGGCGACGTCAACCGACGGACTGACCCATGGCCTGCCGTTTGCCAGCGGCACCCCCCACGGCCAGTTGTACTACACCGCGGATGGATCGCGACTGCTCAGCCGCCTGACCCAGATGCCGGTCTTTGCCGCGCCCAGCGGAGCCGATGGCATCGCACTGGACGCCGCCAGTGGGCGCGTCCTGAGCCCGCCCGATCTGGTCGAGGCCCACAGTGACATCGTCTACAGCGACAATGTCCGGGTAGCACTGGTTCGCTTTCGCGCCGATTCAGCGCGTCGCTTTCCCGATTCCGGCCAGTTCTACACAGTAGAACCATGGCAGCCACTCGGCCCACGCTTCTCCCTCGCCACCGAAACGGCCAGTGACGAGTGGTTGCCGACACCCGACGGCCGCTGGTTCCTCGGCACCAGTGACTTCTGCCAGTTCACGTTGATCGACCCGACCACGCGCGAGCAGATCTGGCAACTGCAACTGCCGCCGGACGATCCGGTCCGGGCCTGGCGCTTCAACGCCGATGCCAGCCAACTCGCGCTGGGCACGATGAACGGCATCGTCCACCTGGTCGATACCAGCGACGCCAGCTGGGTCAGCCTGGCCTCCAGCGCGGTGGCGACGATACGCTGGCTGGAATTCAGCAGCCACGGCCGCACGCTTGCCGGCAAGGCCGAGGACGGCACGATCGTCGCCTGGGAGCTACCCAGCCTGCGTCCGCGCACCACACCACTGGCCGGTGCCGGGACGGACTACGCCAAGCTTCGGGTGGTCGGCGATGCGATCTACAGCGCCGCCGACAGCAGCCTGCGCAGCTGGACCCTGCCCGAGCGGGCACCCTTCGCCAACGTCGCCACTCCGGCAGTCGCCCAACTGCGCAACCGGCGCCATTTTTCGAACCATGCCTTCGACGTTCATCCCGCCAGCCGGTTGCTCATTGCGGGCGGATCCGATGGCACGATCGGGCTTTGGCGGGAAGCCCCTCCGGCGCTTTTGCCGGTGCGGGCGGCGCCGCTACCCACCCGTCTGTTGCAGTTCGACGGGGAACGCATCGTAGCGGTCGATGGCTCAGCAGTGCAGTTGATTGATGTCGAAACGCTGGCGCCGCGATCAGTGGCCTTCGCGCATCCCGAGCCGGTCCGGCTGGCCGAATTGAGCGCCGATGGCCGCATCCTTGCGACGGTCGCAGGCCGCACCGTGCGCGCCCTGGATACCACCACAGGCGCCCTCATTGGCGCGCCGATCGTGCTGCCGCAGACCCCTTTGCGCGCCGATCTCGCAAGTCACGCACCGGTGCTGGTGCTGACCACCGGCGAGTACGTCGGCAATGACTTCCACGAGCGTCTGCACGTAATCGACCTGGATAGCGCGCAGCTGCGTCCCGACGCGCCGCTGCTGCCCGCCCCACTGCGCGCGTTCATGCTCGAACCGCAGGGCCGATTCGTGCTCTACACTCAATGGCCGAACGAAGACTACGCCCCTGCGCTGCTGATTGATCTGAGCGGAGCTGACCGCAGTTGCAAGAGTTTCGAGTTCGCTGACGGAAGTTCGGTCACCTCGACGGCGATCTCGGCCGACGGGCGGACTGCCTGGTCCTATCTACAGCAGCCACAGCGCACCGGCCGGCTGCTGCGCTGGGATCTGGAGCAGTGCAAGGAACTGACCCATATCGATGTGCAGCAGGGCCCCATCCTCCCTACCCTGCTGAGCTACGGCGAAGACGTGCTGGCCTATCGCCAGACGGGCAACTCGCTGACGTTGTTCAGCAGCGACGGCAAGCGGCGCGACATGCACGGGGCGCCGGAGGGCCAGAGCATGCACGAATTCGCGTTAAGTCGCGATGGCCAGCGCGCCGCCGTGGCAATCCGCAACGCGGTCCAGTTGATCGATCTGAACCAGGGTGAACGGATCAGCGGGCTGCTCACCGTACCGATCGTTGGAAACGATGCGATCGCCAAGCTGGCCTTCTCGCCCGACGCAACACGGCTGCTCGCGCGCACGGTCAAGGGCCGCTGGCTGCATTGGCAATTACCGATGACCGATGCCGGGGCGGACGCTCTCGGCCGATTGGCAAAGGTGCTGGACCCGGATGGCGCGGAGAATGCCACGCCGGACGAGGAGTTCGAAGCGCTGCGCGCGCAATTGCGCGCCAGCACGCCCGCCATTATTGCCCCGACCACTCCTGCGGGCACGAGGATCTCGCTGGCCGCAGCGCCCGCCGCGCAGGTCGATTCACGTTTCCTTCCGCTCGATCTGGGCCCGGC
>JBGTIE010000633.1:0-7983 GCA_041745855.1 Lysobacterales bacterium
CAGCAGCACGCCGGCGCCGCCGACCTGCGCGCGCACCCGCTCG
Organism: Lysobacterales bacterium; assembly: GCA_041745855.1. Classification (GTDB taxonomy): domain Bacteria; phylum Pseudomonadota; class Gammaproteobacteria; order Xanthomonadales; family SZUA-5; genus JAWLAT01. The sequence continues at coordinate 44 of JBGTIE010000633.1, forward strand.
ATCTGGTCTTCGATGATGCCGGCCGCGTTCCACAGCGCGTCGCAACCGCAGATGTCCAGCGCAAAGCGGCGCAGGATGTCCAGACCGCGACGGGTGTGGGTCACCTCGGGGTGGAACTGCAGGCCGAAATACGGTTTGGAGACATGCTCCATCGCCGCGATCGCGACATGTTCGGTACGACCGGCCAGCCGAAAGCCCGGCGGCAGCGCCTCAACCCGGTCGCCGTGACTCATCCACACGTCCAGCCGTTGGCCGTCGACATGGTCGGTCAGACCGCCCAGCAGGCGCGAATCCGGACTGACCTGCAGCTCGGCATAGCCGAACTCGCGCGTATCTCCCGCAATCACTTGCCCGCCCATCTCCGTCGCCAGCGTCTGCATGCCATAGCAGATGCCGAGCACCGGCACCTCCAGCTCCACCACCACCGACGCCAGACTCGGCCGCAGCTCGGCCACCGTCGATTCCGGACTGCCCGACAGGATCACTCCCTTCGGCTTGAAGTCAGTGATGAACGCGGGCTCCACATCCCACGGATGGATCTCGCAATAGACTCCCAGCTCACGCACCCGACGGGCAATCAGCTGGGTGTACTGCGAGCCGAAATCGAGGATCAGCAGGCGTTGGGAATGGATGTCCAAGGGTGGAGTCTCCGCGAGGTTGGGATCCTGTGCAGAGGGCACAGGGCTCAGGGCCCAGGGCCCAGAAAAGCCGAGATCGCCCCAAACTGCTTCTACTGGGCCCTGGGCCCTATGCCCTGGGCCCTGCTCTTAGGTAACCCGATAATTCGGCGCTTCCTTGACGATCTGCACATCATGCACGTGCGATTCGCGCACGCCGGCATTGGTGATGCGGACGAATTCTGGTTTGGTGCGCATCTCGTCGATGCTCGAGCACCCTACATAGCCCATCGATGAACGCAGGCCGCCGATCAGCTGGTGGATGATCGCGCGGATCGGGCCGCGGTAGGGCACGCGGCCTTCGATGCCCTCGGGGACCAGCTTCTCGGCGTCGACTTCGTCCTGGAAATAGCGGTCCTTGCTGCCTAGCTGCATCGCGCCGAGCGAACCCATGCCGCGATAGGCCTTGTACGAGCGACCCTGATACAGCTCGACTTCGCCGGGGGCCTCTTCGGTGCCGGCAAACATGCTGCCAAGCATCACGGACGAGGCGCCGGCAGCGATCGCCTTGGCGAAATCGCCAGAATAGCGGATGCCGCCATCGGCGATCAGCGGCACATCGGTGTGCTTGAGCGCCTCGGCGACCATCGACACGGCAGTGATCTGCGGTACGCCGACGCCGGCCACGACCCGCGTGGTGCAGATCGAGCCGGGGCCGATGCCCACCTTGACCGCATCAGCGCCAGCATCGACCAGCGCCCTGGCGGCGTCGCCGGTGGTGATGTTGCCGCCTATGACCTGCACGTTCGGGAAGTGCTGCTTGACCCAGCGCACCCGCTCGAGCACGCCTTCGGAATGACCATGGGCGGTGTCGACCACGATCACATCCACGCCAGCCTCGACCAGCATCGTGATCCGCTCGGGTGTGTCACCCATGACACCGACCGCGGCGCCGACCATCAGCGCCTCGCTGAAGTCTTTGGCCGCGTCCGGGTTGTCGCGCGACTTCTGGATGTCCTTGACCGTGATCAGCCCGCGCAGCTGGAAGTTTTCGTTGACCACCAGCACCTTCTCGATCCGGTGCTTGTGCAACAGCGCCTGCACATCGTCCTCGGCGGCGCCTTCCTTGACTGTCACCAGGCGATCGCGCGAGGTCATGATGCGACTGACCGGCTCGTCCAGGTGGGTTTCGAAACGCAGGTCGCGGCTGGTAACGATGCCGACCAGACCGGTCTCATCGACCACCGGCACGCCGGAGATCTGATTCGCGCGGGTGATCGCCAGCACCTCGCCGATGCTGGTGTCCGGGCGCACGGTGATCGGATCGCGGATGACGCCGGACTCGAACTTCTTCACCAGCCGCACTTCGGCGGCCTGGCGCTGCGCACTCATGTTCTTGTGGATGATGCCGATGCCGCCCTGCTGGGCGATCGCGACCGCCAACCGGCCTTCGGTGACCGTGTCCATCGCCGCCGAGATGATCGGGATGTTGAGCGAGACTTTGCGCGTCAGGCGGGTCTTGAGGCTGACATCGCGCGGCAGGATATTGGAGTAGGCAGGCACCAGCGAGACATCATCGAAAGTCAGGGCCTCGGCCACGATCCGCATGACGCATCCTCGCTGGAGTTAAACCGGGAAGGGTAGCATGAGAGAGTGGATCGGGTCTTGCAGTTCGAGCCACAAGGGCCGCCGCAGAACCTCGAAGAAACTGTAGGAGGCTGCTTGCAGGCGACCGCGGAAGCGGGCTTTGGCAGTTCGTCCGAAGCGCGAAGCCGCCAATCTGGAAGTAGCGCGGTCCCGGCGCGCGTAGCGCCGCGGTCTTCGCCCCGGTCCAGTTCGCGCCGGCAGCCGCGTCTCCACCGGAACCTCACCACATGGCCCAATAAAACTAAGTTAACGTCGCGACGATGATGATGATCAACAGCCAGCGCCGTTGTCCTTCCAACTAAAGCTGTCCACCCAGCATCGAGTGCACCTGGGCGACAATCACTACTGCGGCAAGAAACCAGATCAAGGTGACCACGCTTGAAACCACCAGCGCCACACCCACCGTCGCCGCCCTATACCCCCAGCGGCGTACAGCGAATCTGACATTGACTGCAGAAAACACAGCCGCAGCGAACGCGAGATATGCGTAGTCAAAGGGTTCGTAAAGCAGGACTGCGAATCCGATACCCGAAGGTGAAGATTGGCCTTGCGCCACGAACATCGCAACGACCGGAACAGCCGTCAGCAAGATTGCGAGCAGCGCGTTGACGATCACGACCTGTTTCATGGTTGCGCTCTGCGCGTGAGCGCCACGCTCCACAACCCGATGGTCCCTATCAGCCATACCGAAAGCAGGGTCGGCTCAGCCCATTCAGGCCACACACCAGCCTCGACCAGATCGAGGGGGTAAGCCAGCACTCCAACCAACAATCCGGTTGATGCGCCCGCGATCAGACTGACACTTCGCGGCAATCGGACCAAAGGGTACACATAGACGATTGTCAGCAACAGGCCAAAGACCACCGAGATCTGCAGCGAATGCATGCTCAACAGCCACGCCAGAACGTCACCGCCGGCCATGTTGGAGAACTCGCCCTTCTGATAGACGACCGGGAGAAGCTTCTGAGTCACCACGAAGGTAATCAGAAAGGCGCAGGCGGATTTGCTCATCAGGCTGACCTTTTCCCACTGAATGGTCGGCATCGACGTACACCATCGATCGCACATCCGAGGTCCGAGTTTAACGGAACTTCCGGGTGGTCAGACCAACGGCAACCACTCGCCCTTCGCTCTTCACTGGCCACTGGAACTGGCCACTGGAACTGCTCTTACGGGTCCTTGTTCGATGCGGTTCGCGGAGCTCACCGACATCCTACGTTTCGCCGCAGCCCTTCGCTCTTCACTGGCTACGGGAACCACCCACTAACTGCTCTTCTGGGTCCTTGTTCGATGCGGTTCGCGGAGCTCACCGACATCCTACGTTCCGCCGCAGCCCTTCGCCCTTCACTGGCCACTGGAACCGGCCACTGGAACTGCTCTTCTGGGCCCTGGGCCCTGCTCTTCTGACCCCTCACCCCTCAGCCCTCACCCCTAGATCAGCCGTATCTCCCGCAACCGTTCCTCCAGATACCCCTGCGCGGTAATCGACTGCGGGTAACGGTCTGGGTTGTCGGGGGTGATGCAGTTGGGCAGGGTTTCGATCACGAAATCGGGGTTCGGGTGGAGGAAGTACGGGATCGAGTAGCGCGGCTGGCGGGCCTTTTCGCCGGCCGGGTTGATCACGCGATGGGTGGTCGATGGCAGGACGTGGTTGGTCAGTCGCTGCAGCATGTCGCCGATGTTGCAGACGATGGCGTCGCCCTGAGTCGTGACCGGTAGCCAGCTGCCGTCACGCTGCAGCAATTGCAGGCCTTCGGCGCTTGATCCGATCAGCAGCGTGATCAGGTTGATGTCTTCGTGCTGGCCGGCGCGTACCGATGGCGTGTCCGGGTCGGCGATGGGCGGGTAGTGGATCGGGCGCAGGATCGAGTTGCCCTGGTCCACCTTGTCGTCAAACCAGTGCTGCGGTAGATCCAGCACCAGCGCGATCGCCTGCAGCATGGTCCGCCCCAAACCGTCGAGCGCCTGGTACAGACCGTAACCGTACTCGCGGAAACCCTCGACTTCGGTCGGCCACAGGTTGTCCGGCATCTCCCTGGTGTACGAGTGGCCGGGCGGCAGCTCACGGCCGACGTGCCAGAACTCCTTCAGATCCGGATGCTCGCTGTCCTTGGCCGTCTCGATCTTGAAACCAGTGTAGCCGCGGGCGCCGCCCTTGCCTGGCAGGTGGTAATGGCGCTTGGTCGCCTCGGGCAGGGCGAAAAAGGCCTGAAAGGTGCGGTAGGCCCCATCAACGAGGGCCTGATCGAGTCCGTGGTTGCGCACCCCGACGAAGCCATAGCGCCGGTAGGCCGCGCCCAGATCCGCCACGAAGGCGTCGCGGTTGCTGTAGAACTCATGCAGGTCGAGAGTGGGGATGCTCATCTGGGCTGACCGTGACCGAACAGGGGGCGCAGTGTAGCCGAGTCCCTGCGCCCGCGACGCTGCTGGCATACTAGGCCGTTATCCTCAACGGCGATACGGCGCGATGAGCAGACTGGTGGAATGCGCGAAACTGGGCCGACAGGCCGAAGGCCTGGAGCGGCCGCCCTATCCCGGCGAGTTGGGCCAGCGCATCCATGAGCAGATTTCGCGCCAGGCCTGGAGCGAGTGGCTGGCGCATCAGACCATGCTGATCAACGAGAACCGGCTGTCGCCGCGCGATCCGCAGGCGCGCGCCTTCCTGGCGGCGGAGATGGAGAAGTTTCTGTTCGGCGGTGGGGTCGAAAAGCCGCCTGGCTACGTCGATCCGGAGGCCTGAGACGATGCGCAAATACTTCGGCACGGACGGTATCCGCGGGCGGGTCGGCTCGGCCACGATTTCGGCCGATTTTGCGGTCCGGCTGGGACGTGCCGCCGGCACGGTGCTTGGCCTCGGCCATCAGCGACCGCTGGTGCTGATCGGCAAGGACACACGGGTGTCGGGCTACATGTTCGAATCGGCGATCGAAGCCGGTCTGAGCGCCGCCGGCGCCGATGTGCTGCTGCTCGGGCCGATGCCCACCCCGGCGGTGGCCTACCTGACCAAGGCGCTCGGCGCGCAGGCGGGCGTGGTCATCAGCGCCTCGCACAATCCCTATCCGGACAACGGCATCAAGTTTTTCTCGGCGACCGGCGAAAAGCTGCCGGACGAGGTGGAACTGGCGATAGAGGCGGAAATCGACCTGCCCTTCCGCACCGTCGAGCCCGATCGGCTGGGCAAGGCCCGGCGGCTGGAGGACGGCGGTCGGCAATATCTGGATTATTGTCTGGGCACGCTGACCGCACCCCTCACGGCCCTGGCCGGCCAGCGGGTGATCGTCGATTGTGCCCACGGCGCCGGTTACAAGCTGGCACCGATGTTGCTGACCGAACTGGGCTGCAAGGTCGAAACCATCGGCAGCACACCGGACGGCTTCAATATCAACGATGGCTGTGGCGCCACCTCGCCCGAGGCGCTGATCGAGCGGGTCGTCGCTCGCGGCGCCGCGCTGGGCATCGCGCTGGACGGTGACGGCGATCGCTTGATCATGGTGTCGGGCAACGGTCGTCTGGTCGACGGCGATGATGTGATCTGGCTGCTCGCCCGTGACTGGCAGCGACGCGGGCTGCTGCGTGGCCCGGTGGTCGGCACGCTGATGACCAACTTCGGCATCGAGCAGGCGCTGGGGCAAATCGGCATCGGCTTCGAGCGCGCGCCCGTCGGCGATCGCTATGTGCTGGAACGGATGAAGAAGCACGGCGCCAACCTCGGTGGCGAAGCCTCGGGCCACGTGCTTTGTCTCGACCGCGCCAGCACCGGCGATGCGCTGGTGACCGCGCTGGCGGCACTGGAGGCGCTCGGAGGTTATTGCGACGAACTCGACGCCGCCCTGTCCGACCTGCGCCGGGTGCCACAGCAGACCATCAACGTGCCGCTGCAAGGCAAGCCGATGGCCCTGCTCAGCGCACCGCAGTTGGAGGACTTGCTGGCCGAAGCCGAGGCCGCGCTGGCCGGGCGCGGGCGCATCGTGCTGCGTCCGTCGGGCACCGAACCCCTGCTGCGGGTAACCGTGGAAGGGCCCGATGCCGGTGAGGTGAAGCACTGGGCCGAGCGACTGGCCGAACAGGTGCGGGCGCTGGATCCTGCGTAACCGGCTCCCAGGGAACACCGGCCTTTTTTCCCCAAAACTGCCAAGAACCGCCACCAACGAGGCCACATGACCGAAACGATTGACAGCTCCGGCCTGGAACGCATTCCGCTGCGCGACTATGCCGAAGGGGCGTACCTGAACTACGCCATGTACGTCATTCTCGATCGCGCCCTGCCCTTTCTCGGCGACGGCCTCAAGCCGGTCCAGCGGCGAATCATCTACGCGATGAGCGAGCTGGGGCTGTCCTGGCAGTCCAAGCCGAAGAAAGCCGCGCGCACGATTGGCGACGTCATCGGCAAGTACCACCCCCACGGCGATTCGGCCGCCTACGAGGCGATGGTGCTGATGGCCCAGCCTTTCAGCTTTCGCTATCCGCTGATCGACGGCCAGGGCAATTTCGGCTCGCCCGACGACCCCAAGAGCTTCGCCGCGATGCGCTACACCGAGGCCAAGCTGACGCCCTTCGCCAAGTTGCTGCTGGACGAACTGGCTCAGGGCACGGTCGATTTCGAAGCCAATTTCGACGGCACGATGACCGAGCCGGGCTGGCTGCCGGCGCGGGTACCGAACGTGCTGCTGAACGGCGGCTCAGGCATCGCGGTAGGCATGGCCACCGACATCCCGCCGCATAATCTGCGCGAGGTGGTATCAGCCTGCCTGCATCTGCTCGACGCGCCCGAAGCCGACACCGCCGCGCTGTGCCGGCACATTCGCGGGCCAGACTATCCGACCGAAGCCGAGATCATCACGCCGCGGGACGAGTTGCTGCGCATCTACGAGACCGGCAACGGCTCGCTGCGTGCCCGCGCGATCTGGCGTCGCGAGCCGGGCCAGCTGGTGATCACCGCCCTGCCCCATCAGGTCTCACCGACCAAGATCGCCGAGCAGATCGCCGAGCAGATGCGCGCCAAGAAGCTGCCCTGGCTGGAGGACCTGCGCGATGAGTCCGACCACCAGCATCCGACCCGACTGGTGCTGATCCCGCGCTCGAACAGAGTCGATGCCGACGAGTTGATGGGCCATCTGTTCGCGACCACCGATCTGGAGCGCAGCTACCGGGTCAACATGAACCTGATCGGGCTGGACGGCCGGCCGCAGGTGATGGGCCTCAAGCGCCTGCTGACCGACTGGCTCAGCTTCCGCCGCGAAACGGTACGCCGCCGCACGCGCCACCGGCTGGACAAGGTCGAGGCACGCCTGCACATCCTCGAAGGCCTGCTGATTGCCTATCTGAACCTGGACGAGGTGATCCGGATCATCCGCACCGAGGACGAGCCACGGCCGGTGTTGATGGCACGTTTCGGACTGTCGGAAATCCAGGCCGACGCGATCCTCGATACCAAGCTGCGCCATCTGGCCCGGCTGGAGGAGATGAAGATCCGCGGCGAGCAGGACAGCCTGGCGGTCGAGCAGGCCGAGTTGCAGGCCATCCTCGGCTCGGCCGATCGCCTGACCGATCTGGTGCGCAGCGAACTGATCGCCGATGCCGAGCGCTACGGCGATGACCGCCGCTCGCCGCTGATCGAGCGCGAGGCCGCCCGCGCCCTGTCCGAATCGGACTTGACGCCGGCCGAGCCCGTGACCG
>JBGTIE010000634.1:0-12454 GCA_041745855.1 Lysobacterales bacterium
GCCCCGGTCCGGTGCTGACGGTGCAGGCGCGGCTGACCGGTGCGCCCGGCAGCAGCGCCCAGCTGAACGCGCAGGTCGGCAGTCCCTTGCAGGATCCAGATCCGGCCAACAACGCAATCGAACTGCAGGTCGACATCGAGCTGCCCGAGCCGACCGGCGCCGACCTCGGCCTGATCAAGACCGCCAGCGCCAATCCGGTCGAGGCTGGAGCCGACTTCCGCTACACCCTGACCGTCACCAATGCAGGACCCGCAGCGGCCACCAACGTGGTCCTGACCGATGCCCTGCCGGCGGCTCTGGAATTCCAGTCGGTGGTCGGTACCGGCCTGAGCTGCAGTGGCGGGGCGGTCGTCAGCTGCCAGGTGGCTTCACTGGCGCCAGGGGCTTCGGCCAGCGTACTGATCAATGTACGCGCACCGGCAACGGCCGGCGACATCCAGAATACGGCCACGGTCAGCTCGACCAGTGCCGACCCGAACCCGGCCAACAACAGCGCCAGCGTCAGTGTCAGCATCGATGCGCGCAGTGCCGAGGGAATCGAGCAGGAACTGACCGCACTGGTCGTCAACGACCCGACCGCGGCGGCCGCCGCCGGTCCGGTCAGCGAGCTGTGTAGCGACCCGGCGCCAGCCTTTGTCCAGCAGTGCCGGATCATTCTGGAGGCCTCGGCCGCTGGTGATTCCAACGCCGTGTCCGATGCCTTGCGCGCGATCACGCCGGACGAGGTGCTGGGGCAGACCGCGGCGATCCTGCAGTTGGCTGATCGCCAGTTCGTCAACGTCGATGCGCGGCTGGCGGAGTTGCGTGGGGGTGGTGGCGGCTTCAGTCTGTCCGGGCTGACTGTCGTCAGTGGTGGTCAGGCCGTGCCCTTGAGCCTGTTCAAGGGATTGTTCGCCGATGACCAGATGGAAGTCGGTGGCAGCGGCGATCTGATCAGTCCCTGGGGCGGCTTCATCAATGGCACGTTCGGCTGGGGCGATCAGAAGCTGGATCGCAGCAACCGTAACGTCACTTTGGACTATGACAGTTATGCGCTCACCGCCGGCGTCGATTACCGCTTCAGCACCACTCTGGTGGGCGGCGTAGCGGTGGGCTATTCCAATTTCGATTCGCAACTGTCCGAGCAGGGCGAGATGACTGCCAAGGGCCTGACCCTGTCCGGCTACGGCTCGTGGTATGTCAACGACCGGGTCTATCTGGACGGCCGGGTCAGCTACAACCGCGGTGATCTGGATCATGTGCGCTTCATTCGCTTCGGCAGCGGCGGCGACGTGATCGATCTGCGCGCCACCGGCAGCACCGATTCCAGTCAGTTTGCCCTCGCGTTGGGTGCCGGCTACCACTACAACACCGGTCCCTGGGTGATCACGCCCAGTGGCTTCATCCGCTATATCGATGTCAGTGTCGATGGCTTCAGCGAGACTGGCGCTGGCGCCAACAGCGCGATCTTTGACGCCCAGGGCATTTCCACGGTCCAGGCGGGCTTCGGGATGTCGGTCACACGAGCCTTCAGTCTGCGCGGTGGCGTGATCGTGCCCCAGCTGGACATCAATTTCATCCATGAGAGCAGAGATGATCTGGAGGTCCGGGCCAGGCTGGTCGGAGCCGACCCCTCGATCGTCTTCCTGCTTGAGCCTGATGACCCTGATCAGAGCTATGGCAACATCGGTCTGGGCTTCGTCTTTGTCACCAGCAACGGCCGTCAAGCGTATCTGTCCTACAGGGAGACCTTCGGACTGGATGGTCTGAGCAGCGGAACGCTCAATCTGGGCGCCCGATTCGAGTTTTAGCAAGGAGAGTCGCCATGAGTCTGGAAATTTCTTGCCACCCGTCACCCTTGCTGCAGCGATTGTTGACCGGCACTGCGGCGGCGCTGTTGACGGTGGTCGGTGCGCTGTCACCGCAGCCGGCCATGGCCAAGCGGGTCGACAGGGTGCAGGTCGACGAGTTGTACGTCGTCGACTGCCTGCTGCCCGGGCAGATCCGTCAGCTCGGCGGCAGCATGACCTATCTTTCCGCCCGCCGACCGATCCGCACCACCGCCAAGGATTGCGAGATCCGCGGCGGCGAGTATGTTGCCTTCGATCGCGCCAACTATGCCACCGCGCTGAAGACCTGGTTGCCCGCCGCGCAGGGTGGGGACGCCGAGGCGATGAACTACGTCGGCGAGATCTATGAGCAGGGTCTGGGGCTGGAACCGGATTACGAACTGGCCGCCCACTGGTTCAAGCAGGCAGCCGAGAAGGGCAATTCCAGCGCGATGATCAATCTGGGTTCGCTCTACGAAGCCGGCCGCGGTGTGCCCCAGGACAGCACGACGGCGCTGAACTGGTATCGCCGCGCTTCGGGCCTGAAGGATGCCAAGCTCGAACTGGTAACCGAGGAAGAGGAACTGCGCCGACGCTCGCAGGAGCAGGAGAACATCGAGCTGCGTAATCAGGTCACCCGCCTGAAGGGTGACCTGGACCAGGCACGGAGCGAACTGGATCGACGCCGCAGCGCGCTGGAAAACTCGCGCCAGCAGCTCGAGCAGACGCGTCAGCAGCTGGCCCGGATCGAGCGTGAATCGGCCGAGGGACAGGATGCGATGCGCCGCCTGGCCCAACTGGAAAGCGAAGTCGGCGAACGCGAACAGGCTGTACGCAGCAGCCAGACCAATGCCGACCAGTTGCTGGCACAACTGGGCATCGGCGGCGGAGATGCACCGGTCTCGGCCGAAGGTGCGGCCAGCATCTCGGTCTTGTCACCCAAGCTCAAGACCACTCGTGCCGGGGTGCTGGCGGCGCCGCTGTTCGGCAGTCTGCCAAGCTATCAGGTGATTGGCCGGGTCCAGCCGGCAGGGCGGATAGCTTCGCTCAAGGTCAACAACGTCGAGATGCTCGACAAGCTTGATCCGGATGGCTTGTTCAGCGCCGACATCGCACTGCCAGCGGCCGAGACGCCGGTACGGATCGAGGCCACGACGCAAGACGGCGTGCAGACCATCGAGAGCTTCCTCATTACCCAGCAATCCAACACGCCGGCATTGGCAAAGCGCGTGACCAGCCGCGTGTTCGAGCGCCGGATGCGTTCTGATCTAGGCAACTTCCACGCGCTGGTCGTCGGCAACAACGATTACAGCGGCGGTGGTTTCGCGCCGCTGAAAACCGCGGTCAATGACGCCCAGACCATCGGCAAGGTGCTCAAGGACCGTTATGGCTACAAGGTCACGACCGTCACCAACGCGAGCCGGATCGAGTTGATCGCACGGCTGTCGGAGCTTTCCACCACCCTGAAGGGCAACGACAACCTGCTCGTTTACTATGCCGGCCATGGCCAGATCGACAGCCGCAACAAGGGCTACTGGGTGCCGGTGGACGGTCGTGAGAACGATCCCTCGACCTGGGTCAGCACCGACATCGTCAATGACTTCATCGGTGTGATGGCGGCCAAGCATGTGCTGGTGATCGCCGACTCCTGCTATTCGGGCGTGCTCAGCGGCAGCGCCATTCGGCCGATTCCAGCCGATGCCAAGGAAGAGGATCTGTTGTTCGTGTCCCGCGTCAAGGCGCGTACGGTGCTGACCTCCGGCGGCCTGCAGCCGATCCTGGACGAGGGCGGCAACAACCACTCGGTGTTCGCCCAGGCCTTCCTGACCGCGCTGCAGCAGAACGACTCGCTGGTCGAAGGCTATCGGCTGTATCAGGACGTCGCCGAAATGGTCACCCAGCGCTCGATCGTGCTGGGCCTGATGCAGACCCCGCAGTACACCGCGCTCAAGCACGTCGGCCACGAAGGCAGCGAGTTCTTCTTCCTGCCGAAGGCGTAGGCGATCAGGGCTGGGGGGCGATTCCGCCCCTCAGCCTCGTTCCGGCGCGAAGTAGCCCCGGCACCAATCCACCAGTGGCGGCACACCCGCGTCCAGAATGATGCTCGGCGCATAGCCGAACAACTGCCGCGCGGCGCTGGTATCAGCAAAGGTTTCGACCATGTCGCCGGCCTGCATATCGGTGTACTGGCGCTGCAGTGGGCGGCCGGCAGCCGTTTCGATCAATTCGATGAAGCGCATCAGGTCGACCGGCTCACCGCGACCAAGATTCAGGATGCGCAGTGCTGCGCCGTCGGCACTGCGGGTCGGTGGATGTTCAAGGGCGCCTAGAATGCCGGCGACGATATCCTCAACATGGGTAAAGTCGCGCCGCATCTGGCCGTGGTTGTAGACCCGGATCGGCTGTCCGGTCAGCGCCGCGCGGCTGAACAGCAGCGGCGCCATGTCCGGCCGACCCCATGGGCCGTAGACGGTGAAGAAGCGCAAGCCGGTGCAGGGAATCTCGAACAGATGGGCGTAGGCGTGCGCCATCAGCTCGTTCGCTCCCTTGGTCGCCGCGTACAAGGACACCGGTCGTTGCACCGGTTGGTCTTCCCGGTACGGGATGTCGTGGGTGTCGCCATAGATCGAGCTGGTACTGGCGAAACACAGGTGCTCGACCGGATAAGCGCGACAGGCTTCCAGCACGTTCAGAAACCCGTCGACATTGGCCTTCAGATAGGCCCGCGGCGCCTGCAGCGAGTAGCGTACGCCGGCCTGGGCGGCAAGATGGACGACTCGTTTGGGCCGGCAGCGGGCGAACAAGCTTTCCAGCGCGCTGTCGTCGGCAATGTCCAGCCGCTCGACCGATAAGCCTAACGGCGTCAGCAGGGCCGCCACTCGATCGAGCTTGAGTTGCGGGTCGTAGTAGTCGTTGTAATTGTCGATAGCGACCACGTCCTCGCCGGCCAGCGCCAGCGCGTGAGCCGTGTAGGCCCCGATGAAGCCGGCCGCGCCGGTGATGAGGGTGGTCAACGGTCGACTCCGTTGCGGTGCGAGGCTGCCGTGTCAGTGTGCGTCGCTCTTGATGCCAAGGGCCCAGGGCTCAGGGCCCAGGGCCCAGGAAGAGCACGCACGGACGAACACGGACCGCGATCCGGTTGGGTCTTGCAACTGGGCCCTGGGCCCTGAGCCCTGGGCCCTCCCGCCGCACGGCCACAGAACAGTCGCACCGCCAACCGCGCCGCTCTCTCCCGACCCCACCGAAGCTCACCGCGAAGAAACATACTTCTCGCGCCGTATCCGCGGAATGGGGAGCTCCGCGCTCTTGAGCTGTTCGAAGCAGGCGTCGACCATGTTCGGGTTGCCGCAGAGGTAGGCGATGTCGGTGGCCGGGTCGGGGTTGAGTTCGGCGAGGAGGTTCTGGACGTAGCCGCGGTGGTCGTCGGGCCAGCTGCCGTCGCGATCCTCCCGTGACAGGCAGGGATGGAAGCGGAACCACGGGTGGAGCCGGGCGAAGGCTTCGAATTCGTCGCAGTAGAGCAACTCGCTGCCATTGCGGGCGCCGAACAGCAGGGCGACCTCGATGCCGCGCTCGGCATGGGCGGCCGCCAACATCGGCAGCATCGCCCGGTACGGCGTCACACCGGTGCCGGTGCCGATCAGTAGATAGCGCAGGTTGTCGTCGTTGGGCATCAGGCAGAAGCGACCGTAGGGTCCGCTGGCATCGACCTGACCACCCTCGGGCAGCGCCGACAGCAGCGCCGTGGCGGCGCCTCTCTCGACGTAGGACACCGCGATCTCGTACAGCTCCGATCCCGGTGCGTTGGCGATCGAGTAGCTGCGCTTGCCCGGTTTGCCGTCGATCGGGAAATGGATCTGCAGGAACTGGCCCGGAATGTAGGGCAGGGGCAGGCCGTCAGCGCGGCCGAATACCAGGTGGCGCACGGTCGGCGCCAGCATGCGGCTGGCGCGCAACTCCAGTGGGAAATGTTCTGCCATCGTTCCTTTGCTCGGCGTCGCGCGGACGCCCTCGGGTCGTATCGAAGGGCGCTTATACTACGCGACCTTCGAAGGTGGCTCGAAATGTCCCATAGCAATTCGCTCGCACTGCAGGCCAGCGGCCTGCGCAAGGTCTATGGCAATGGCGTGGAGGCGCTCAAGGGTGTCTCGCTGGACGTGGTCGAGGGTGACTTCTTCGCCCTGCTCGGGCCCAACGGCGCCGGCAAGTCGACCCTGATCGGGATCGTCTCCTCGCTGGTTAATCTGGGCGAGGGCGAGGTGCGGGTGTTCGGCCACGATCTGCGCACCCAACGCGCCGCGGTAAAGGCCTCGATTGGTCTGGTGCCGCAGGAGTTCAACTTCAACCAGTTCGAAAAGCCGATTGACATCGTCATCAACCAGGCCGGCTTCTATGGCGTGCCCCGGCGCATCGCTACCGACCGGGCCGAGAAGTACCTGAACGCGCTGAGTCTGTGGGACAAACGCGATGCGGTCAGCCGGACCCTGTCGGGCGGCATGAAGCGGCGGCTGATGATCGCCCGCGCGATGGTTCACGAACCCAGGTTGCTGATTCTCGACGAGCCGACCGCGGGCGTGGACATCGAGATCCGGAGGTCGATGTGGACCTATCTGCGCGCACTGAACCGGGCCGGCACGACCATCATCCTGACCACCCACTATCTGGAAGAAGCCGAAAGCCTTTGCCGCAACGTGGCGATCATCGATCACGGCAGGATCATCGAGAAATCGACCACCAAGGAGCTGCTGTCCAAGCTTGATCGCGAGATCTTCGTGCTCGATCTGGTCGACCCGCTGCACCAGCAACCATCGATTCCCGGCTACGAAGTCAGCCGCATCGACGACACCACGCTGGAAGTCGATCTGCCTCGCGGCACCGCCCTGAACCGCCTCTTCGCCGGCCTCGACCAGGCCGGCATCCAGATCTCCTCGATGCGCAACAAGAGCAATCGGCTGGAGGAGCTGTTCGTGCGGCTGACAGGTAAGGCGGCGTGACTGGTTGCCGCGGTTTACACCGCTTCCCTGGGCCCTGTGCCCTGAGCCCTGGGCCCTTTTCGATGCGCGTCACCTGGGCTGACTGCTCACGGGCTCTCGTTGAACCACCATCGGAGCCTCCGTGTACCTGACCGCTTTCCGCACCATCGTCCGTCGCGAGATCGTTCGCATCCTGCGCATCTGGGGCCAGACCCTGGTGCCGCCGGCGATCACGATGTCGCTGTATTTCGTCATCTTCGGCAACCTGATTGGCGGCCGCATCGGCGAGATGGGTGGTTATCCGTACATGGAGTTCATCGTGCCGGGGCTGATCATGATGAGCGTGATCACCAATGCTTACGCCAACGTGGTCAGCTCGTTCTACGGCAGCAAGTTTGGCCGCTATGTGGAAGAGCTGATGGTCGCGCCGGCCTCGTCCTGGGTCGTTCTGGCCGGCTACGTCAGCGGTGGCGTGGCGCGCGGATTGATGGTCGGGGCAATCGTCATGGTCGTTGCGATGTTCTTCGCCGACCTGCCGATCAAACACCCGCTGCTGACCGTGGTGACCCTGCTGCTGACTGCGATCGTGTTCGCTCTGGCGGGCTTCATCAACGCCGTATTCGCGCGCAAGTTCGACGATATATCGATCGTACCGACCTTCATCCTGACCCCGCTGACCTATCTGGGCGGCGTCTTTTATTCGGTCAGTCTGCTGCCGGAGTTCTGGCAGAAAGTCTCGCTCGCCAACCCTATCCTGTACATGGTCAACGCCTTCCGCTATGGCATTCTGGGCGTCTCGGACGTGCCGGTGGGCATGGCGCTGGTGATGATCTGCGTGTTTGCGGTGGTGTTGGCGTTGGTGTCGTGGCAGTTGCTGGAGCGGGGGATTGGGTTGCGTACGTGATGATGGCGCTTGCGCGTGGAGTTGCCTCGAGGGACGAGGGCCCAGGGCTCAGGGCCCAGGGCCCAGTGGGAGCGGAAGAGCAGGGCCCAGGGCTCAGGGCCCAGAGCCCAGGAGGAGCGGAAGAGCAGGGCTCAGGGCTCAGGGCCCAGAGCCCAGGAGGAGCGGAAGAGGAGGGCTCAGGGCGGTGGCCGTGCGCGTAGGATGTCGGTGAGCTCCGCGAACCGCATCGAACGGAACCCCGAGTTGTACTCGGGCAACGAAGTCAGGGACTGGAAAGGCACGGCACAGGGCCCAGTAGAGCGGAAGAGCAGGGCACATGCCCGGGAGAGCAGCGGCAGTACGCGCACGATGTCGCTGAGCTCCGCGAGCCGCATCGAACAAGAACTGGGCCCTGGGCCCTGAGCCCTGGGCCCTAAAAACGCCCACCATGCCTCGCAGTCGGCGTTCGAGACAGGGTGGGGCAGACATCGGGGAGGTGGCTATGCGCACGGCACAGTGGCGGCTGGAAGGACAGACGGCCTTGGTTTGCGGGGCGAGCCAGGGCATCGGCGCGGCGACGGCGCGGGAACTGGCTTTGCTGGGCGCCGATCTGCTGCTGGTGGCACGCCAACTCGACCCGCTGGAAGCCCTGCAGGACGAGATCGAGGCCGAGTTTCCGGACTGCAGCGTACGCGTGCTCAATGCCGACCTGGCCGAGGCCGAGGATCGCCTCGCGCTGTTCGACTGGATCGCCGATCTGGGCAGTGAGCTGCATCTGCTGATCAACAACGTCGGCGGCAACCAGACCCGGCCGGCGCTGGACTACCAGCTCGCCGAGGTTCGCGACCTGCTCGAGCTGAATCTGCTCAGCGCCTTCGAACTGTCCCGCCTCGCCCACCCGCTGCTGGCCCGTCATGGTTCTGCGGCGATCGTCAACGTCGGCTCGGTCTCGGGCATCACCCACGTCCGCAGCGGCGCGCCCTACGGCATGAGCAAGGCCGCCCTGCATCAACTCACCCGCAACCTGGCCTGCGAATGGGCCGCCGACGGCATCCGCGTCAACGCCGTCGCCCCGTGGTACATCCGCACCCGCCGCACCGAAGCCGCCCTGGCCGATCCGGCCTACCTCGAAGAAGTCCTCGACCGCACCCCGGCCGATCGCATCGGCGAACCCCACGAAGTCGCCGCCGCCATCGCCTTCCTCTGCCTGCCCGCCGCGAGCTATATCAGCGGCGAGTGTGTGGCGGTGGATGGGGGGTTTTTGCGGTATGGGTTTTAGGAGCAGTTCCAGTGGCCAGTTCCAGTGGCCAGTGAGAGCAGGGCCCAGGGCTCAGGGCACAGGGCCCAGAAGAGCCGCGGCGGAGCGCGTAGGATGTCGGCGAGCTCAGCGAACCGCATCGAACAAGAGCGCCGGGCCCAGAAGCGCTGCGGCGGAGCAATATGGAGTGCGGTAGCTTGCTACCGCTCTGCTCCTGGCAGCTTGCTGCCGCTTTTGATGGAAACCCGATCTCCTCGAAGATTTAGCGGTGAGCGTCGAACCTCAGCTGAGAAGCTTGAGGCCAAGCCAGGTACCCAAGACCGAGAACCTGAATCTCAAGAGCAGTTAACCGCAGATGACGCAGATGAGCGCAGATAGAGCAAAAGACGAGAGCCGAGCAGGCGAGACCGGCCTCTCCGCCAAAGTTTCGTCTACAAAGAGCGGCACTTGTTTTCATCTGCGCACATCTGCGTCATCTGTGGTTAAAAATGCTCTTGAAAAACTTCATCTCGGCCGAGTCAGCTGAGGATTGACGCTAATCAGGTGACAACATGAGTATGCGATCAGGCGGGGAAATTGGAAATGACCAGACTGCTCAAGATTGGTTTCCTGGCAATAACGTCTTTTGGGTTAGGGGTGCTCGTAACTTTGCTTGTCGCTCGCCAATACCCGGTTCTAAGGTTGATTCCAAGTGACGCGGAGTTTTCGTGCTTGAAGGGGGCTTTTGACCAAAGCAAACAGTGGACTTGGTGGGTGCATGAGGAGACATCAAGAATCACGAGGGTTCGAGCTGGACGCCATTTCGGGAGCTACGCTCCGTGGCAGATTGAGGTCGAGTTGTCCAAAGGCCTGTTCGCCATTGATGATCAGTCGTTTGACGAACATGGTGAACTGATGTTCGCTGGAATCAGGTCGGTATCCGGCACCTTTCAAAAGTGCGGAGACCATGCTGTGCTGGAATACTTTCAAAGTTCCGGATTCAAGGTTCTTGAGTAACAGGAGCCATCTTTCGTTGACTTCGTTCGAAGCGATCGGTTGAAGGCTTGCGTTGGGGGTAGCTGCGGCGAAACACGCCAGGATGTCGCTGAGCTCAGTGAACCAACCGCCTCCTACGATGTCCCAGAGCCTGCGCCCGACTCGATCGGTGTCAGGCGATCGACTATCGGTCGAATGGGAAACCTGTCGAATTGGAGGAGCCAAGATGAGTCGGCGTACGTTTTGGCCGAAATTGGTCCTGGGAGGGAGAATGATTCTATGGGGCACCGTCTTTTCATACGGACTCATGGCCGTTGGTACAAAGACGTCGTCCTCCACGAACTCAGAAGCAATCGCTCTTGGTTTGATTGGTGCATTTTGCGGCGTCATCATTGGGATGACCTTCAATAGTCTGAGTGGATTTTCGACGGGAGGTACGGGCCGAGATGACATGGATGGGGATCCCTGAAAGCTGTGTAGCGGGACAGGAACGCCACCCCGCCGAGGGTCCCAAGAGCGCCGGCCGCCTCGCGCTGGATGTTCCAGGGCGAAGGTCGTTGCTTGGCGGGCGCGAGGGACCGGCCTACAAAAAGCTGCGATCGAAGGCCGTGCGGTGTAGGACCCAAGAGCGCCGGCCGCCTCGCGCTGGCTGTCTCAGGGCATAAGTCGTAGCTTGGCGGGCGCGAGGAACCAGCCTACGAAGGCCGCGATCGAAGGCCGTGCGGCGTAGGACCCAAGAGCGCCGGCCGCCTCGCGCTGTGGCGCTCTTGCTGTTCACTGGCCACTGGAACTGGCCACTGGAACTGTTCTTCTGGGCCCTGCATCACCGCACCACCACCCGATCCGTCCCACTCCGCCCGAAGGTCTCGGGCTCGTACATTTCCTCAGCGCGAGCCGGTGGCACGACGAATTCTCCAGGGGTGGTGGCGCGGGCCTGGTAGCGGTAGGTGTAGACGCCGCCGGGGAGCAGCGAGGCGAAGGCTTCGGCGCGTTCGTCGCGGAGGTTCTGGTGTTCGTACCAGGGGCCCCACCAGGAGGGGCCGGCGGGGCGGCTGAGGCGGATGGATCGGCCCGCTGAAGCCATCGGTTCGGGTGGCTGGGCCTGCGGGCTCAGGTCAGGATTGATCGGCTCCAGGCCGGCCGGCAGCGGATCGACCAGGGCGACGTGATGGCGTCTGGCCGGCGCGACCATGGTCAGCTCGACCGCGACTCTTGCGCCGGCGCGGATCTCCCAGCTGCCGTCGTCGAGCTGGCGTACGTCATCCGCGTCATCGACTGCTTCATAGCGACGTTCGACTTCGAAACCGTGGCGGGCGGGGGCCAGGTTCAGCGAGCGCGGGGCGTAGTCCATGCCGATCCGGTAGTACAGCCGACCCGCGCCCTCCTTGGCCAGCAGCAGCGGTCCGAGCGGAGATTGTTCGGCCAGCCAGGCCATCGGAATGTCGATCCGGTGACGTTCGGTGCTGCGGCCGCGGAAGGCATGTTCACCGGCAAAATCCGGGCCCAGCCAGGAGCGCGCGACGAAGTCCGGCGTGACCGATTCGAAGCGTTGGAAGTAGCCGTCCAGCGCGAGCAAAACGAAGACGTTCTCCTGCGTGTTGGCCCAGCGCCCGCGCACCCGGTGTGCCTGCAGGCTGTTGACCAGCTTCGGAATCAGGTCCGAGTCGGGCTGGTCGGCGATCATCGCCTCCAGGATCACCGCATCGGCGCGGCGATCCGAATGCATGATCAGATAGTCGCCGTCGCTGTAGCTGCTGGCAAAGCTGGCGCCGGCGGCAGTCTCACTGGTGCGGTTGGCGAGGAAGCGCCGGACCTGCGTTATCTCTGCAGCGGACTCCGGATCGCCGGTGAGCACGCCCAGCAGCCAGCCGAGGGATTCGAAATTGAGCTGCTCCGCGCCGCCAGCCTCGGCGATCAGCGCACGCGCGCGGGCCGGATCGCGGTCACCGTCCAGCGCCCTTACATGCAGGCTGTAGGCGATGATGTGGCGCCGCGCGCGCTCACCGTAGTAGCCCGGGATGTGCTTTTCGATCTGGCGCAGATGGGCCAGCGCTCGCTGCAGGACCTGCGGCGAACCCTCATAACCCTTGTCACGCGCGCGGATCAGCGCGTGCGCGACATGCAGGCTGACGAATGGCCAGGAATCCTGACCCTGGCGCCAGAGGGCGAAGCCGCCGTCGTTGTTCTGGCGCGACTCGAGCAGTTGCAGATCACCCAGTACGCGCTCACCGATGGCCTCGGGCGTCGGCAGGTCGGCCACTTCGAAGGCCTGCAGCACATCGCGCAGCGCGACTGTGGCTATGACCCGCGAGGCCACTTGCTCGGTACATTCGAAGGGATACTCGTGCAGATAAAGGAAGGCGTCGGTGAGCGACTGCAGCGCGGTGGAGGTGGTGGTGACCGACAGCCCGCCGAACTGCGGCCAGACTGCGCCGGGCAGTGCTATCGGTTGTTCCAGCGCGCCGCTGTCGATGACGCCATAGCTGGCAAAAGCCTCGCTGGTTGCCGGGGTCCACACCGGCAGGCTGCCGCGGGCGGCGTCTGCGAAGTCACCGGT
>JBGTIE010000635.1:0-6680 GCA_041745855.1 Lysobacterales bacterium
CGTTGAAGGGCAACACCGCATGATCGCAACGTTCAATCTGAAGCAACAGCCGCATCGAAGGAAACGGGTGCGAGTCCAACTGATGTGGGTGTGATGATTCGCGGCGGCCACCGGCAATGTTGATAATCCTGCTCGTACTCGTACTCGTACTCGTACTCGTACTCGAAAGCACCCTTATGGCATCGAGTACGAGTACGAGTACCGCGATGCTGAGTACGAGTACGACCCCGCTGTCGACCCGTAGCTGGCGACCGTCGCGGTTCCATCCTTGCCCGGCCACTGGCGCGGTGCTCTTGCTCTCTCTGCGACCTCCGCGTCTCCGCGTGAGCTGCTCTTCGCTGTTGATATCGAAGCCTGCCTGGCCACATCAGTTTGACTCGCACCCGAAGGAAACAGGCCGCTGGACCAGTGCCCCATTGTTCGACCACGCCGCGCACGGCTGGGCATGACCGCCTCGCTCCATCCGAAGTAAGAGCGCCGCTGAGCCCGATCGGATGGACCCTCTACGCTTGCGCTCGATGCCTGACGCCGATCGGCCACAACGGCCTACCAAAGCCCTGATCCCAGCGCATGCTCGCGGCTTCCGAGCTGCTTCCAGCGATTATGAAAACGTCCGAAGCCGGACTATAATCGTTCAGAATCCGTGCGGCCGTCCGTGCTCGCATCAAATCCATTCATTGATCCTGAAGGAGCACAGCATGCCCATCGTGACCGGTCGTGACAGTTCAAAGACCCGCACCACGTTAAAGGCGGGTGACAGAACTTTCGCCTATTATTCAATTGCCGCTGCCGAAGCGGCCGGTCTGGGAGATTTCTCACGTTTGCCGGCTGTGCTCAATGTGGTATTGGAGAACATGCTGCGGTTCGAGGACGGTAAGACGGTTACAGTCGACGATATCCGCGCATTTTCCGAATGGGCGACAAATGGCGGCCAGAATCCGCGCGAGATCGCCTATCGGCCGTCCCGTGTGTTGATGCAGGACTTTACCGGGGTGCCGGCGGTCGTGGATCTGGCGGTCATGCGCGATGGCATTCTGGCATTGGGCGGTGATCCGCAGAAGATCAATCCGCTCAATCCGGTGGATCTGGTGATCGATCATTCGGTGATGATCGATTCATTCGGCAATGCAAAATCATTCAAGACCAACGTTGAGCGTGAATACGAGCGCAATATCGAGCGCTATGAGTTTCTCAAGTGGGGGCAGCATGCCTTCAACAATTTCCGGGTGGTTCCACCGGGTACCGGCATCTGCCATCAGGTGAATCTGGAATATCTGTCGCAAACCGTTTGGACCGATACCGATCAGCATGGCGATGAAGTCGCCTATCCCGATACGCTCGTCGGTACCGACAGCCACACGACGATGGTCAACGGTCTTGCGGTTCTGGGCTGGGGCGTTGGCGGCATCGAGGCCGAAGCGGCCATGCTCGGCCAGCCGATCTCGATGTTGATCCCCGAGGTCGTGGGCTTCAAGGTGACCGGCGCGCTGCGCGAAGGTGTCACCGCCACCGATCTGGTGTTGAAGGTGGTGCAGATGCTGCGTGCGCACGGGGTGGTCAGCAAGTTCGTGGAATTCTACGGCGACGGGCTGGATTCGATGCCGCTGGCCGATCGCGCCACGATCGCCAACATGGCGCCGGAGTACG
Organism: Lysobacterales bacterium; assembly: GCA_041745855.1. Classification (GTDB taxonomy): domain Bacteria; phylum Pseudomonadota; class Gammaproteobacteria; order Xanthomonadales; family SZUA-5; genus JAWLAT01. Next base: position 1,648 of record JBGTIE010000635.1, read on the forward strand.
GCGCGACCTGCGGCTTCTTCCCGATTGATGCCGAGACCCTGCGCTACCTGCGCCAGACCGGCCGCGACGAAGAACGTATCGCTCTGGTGGAGACATACGCCCGCGAAAATCGCCTGTGGCGCGGCCCGGACTATGCACCGGTGTACTCCTCCACGCTGTCTCTGGATCTGGACTCGGTACAACCGGCCATTTCCGGCCCGAAGCGACCGCAGGATCATGTCAATCTGGCCGAAGCGGCCGTCCGCTTCGACGAGTACATCCGCGGCCTGCGACGCAGTGCGCCTGCCGAAGCGGAGGCGGTGCAGGAGTGGAGCGCCGAGGGAGGCTCGGTGCAGCCCGACTCCATTCCCGGTGGCGTGCACAATGGCCGGAACTATCACCATGTTGGCGGTGAGCGCTATCGGCTGCGGGATGGCTCAGTGGTGATCGCCGCCATCACCTCCTGCACCAATACCTCCAATCCGTCGGTGATGATCGGCGCCGGCCTGCTGGCCCGCAAAGCCCGTCAACTGGGCCTGACCCGCAAGCCGTGGGTGAAGACCTCGCTGGCCCCGGGCAGCCAGGTGGTCACCGACTATCTGCAGGCCTCCGGTCTGAGCGAGGATCTGAACGCGCTGGGTTTCAACCTGGCGGGTTACGGTTGCACCACCTGTATCGGCAATTCCGGCCCACTGCAGCCGGAGATCTCGGATGCGATCAATGAAGGTGATCTGGTGGCGGTTTCGGTGCTTTCCGGCAACCGCAACTTCGAGGGCCGTATCTCGCCGGATGTGCGCGCCAATTACTTGGCTTCGCCGCCGCTGGTGGTGGCCTATGCCATCGCCGGCGACATGAACATCGACATCAGTCGCGACCCGTTGGGCGTTTCCAGCAGTGGGGAGCCGGTCTACCTGAAGGACATCTGGCCCGGCACCCGGGAGATTGCCGAACTGGTGGAGCAGACCGTGACCCGGCAGGCCTTCCAGAGCAAGTACGCCGATGTGTTCAAGGGTGACGAGCGCTGGCAGGCAATCCGCACTACCGAGTCGCAGACCTACGACTGGCCATCCGAATCCACCTACGTGCGCAAGCCGCCCTATTTCGACGGCATGAGCAAGCAGCCGGGTACGATCTCGGACATCAAGGACGCCCGCGTGCTGGCCTTGCTGGGCGACATGATAACCACTGACCACATATCTCCCGCCGGCTCCTTCGCCGAATCCTCACCGGCCGGACAATATCTGGTCGAGAAGGTCGTGCCGGTGAGCGAATTCAACTCCTACGGCTCGCGCCGCGGCAATCATGAAGTGATGATGCGCGGCACTTTCGCCAATATCCGGATCCGCAACGAGATGCTCGACGACGTTGAGGGCGGGTTCACCACCGGGCCAGATGGCGACCAGATGTCGATCTACGATGCGGCGATGGCCCATCAGGCCAACGGCACCCCGCTGGTAGTCTTCAGCGGCAAGGAATATGGCGCCGGCTCGTCCCGCGACTGGGCCGCCAAGGGCACGGCATTACTCGGTGTGCGGGCGGTGATCGCGGAATCCTTCGAGCGCATCCACCGCTCCAACCTGGTCGGCATGGGCGTGGTGCCCTTCGAGTTCACCGGCGGCGACACCCGCAAGACGCTGCAACTCGATGGCAGCGAGACCATCTCCATCGACGGCCTGTCAGGCGACCTGAAGCCGCAGGCCACCCTGCCCTGCACGATCACCTATGCAGACGGCACCCAAAAGACCATCCAGATCAGATCGCGGATCGACACCGAGATCGAGATCGACTACGTCCGCCACGGCGGCGTGCTGCACTACGTCCTGCGCAGCCTGGCGGGGTAAAGCAGAAGAGCTGATTAAACACAAAGGACACAAAGGACACAAAGGACACAAAGGAAAGCAGAGCAGAGCCAAGCAGAGCAAAGCACTTGGTTGGTTGCGACGGTTGGGAGGCGTCGAGGGCGCCCGGGTCTGTGCGCATGTTTGCCCATCAAACATCAGCGACCTTGACTTTACCGGCTTTTCCTACGGGTGCGATCCAAACTGACGCAGCGATGGGATCAGCGGTTAGAACTCGGGGTCGGGGTCGGAATCGGCATCGGAATCGGATTCAAGGAGCACAACACGGGCTTTGGCCACGAATGGCTTGAAATGCACGGGGCAGCCATCAAGCACGTCGGCGGAGCGTCGACGGTACTCGACCGGGTCGTGGCGATGCTGACGAGGCCGGGGCGGCGTGGCTACACGGTTCGTGAAGAGGCGGCCGTGGCAGGTAAAGGATCGTTTCCGATTCCGAATCCGACCCCGAGGGGCTCTCGCTGCCGAACCAGGCGCTCTACCAGGCCGTCGCCACGAGGCCGATCGGGCTGGCGGGCGGCGCATGGGTTCGGTGCCGCCTGGGCGTTGGCGTGCCTACTATGCATCAGTTTGACTCCCACCCTCCCCGCCTGACCCCTGACCCCTCAGCCCTCAGCCCTACTCTTCAAAAAGCTCTTCCTTTGTGTCCTTTGTGTCCTTTGTGTTGAATGCTCTGGCTCTTGAAGCTCTGGCTCTTGAAGCTCTGGCTTGATTCGTTCAGGACCATCCCCTGTGCCCACCCCGCCCGAGCCGCTATGCTAGGCGGCTGTTCTTGGCGAGTGATCACATCGTAATGAGCCACACCACCCGACAGCTGGAGGTCGCGCTGCTGCAGGAGCGGGATCGCGGCAGTGTGCTGGCCAATCTGGCCGCGATCGAAGAGGCGCTGGCGACAGCGGCTGCCGATGGCGTCCTTCTGGTGCTGCTGCAGGAACTGCATAACGGACCGTATTTCTGCCAGCAGCAATCGGCCGATCAGTTCGATCGTGCGGAAAGCATTCCGGGATCGACCACCGAGCGTCTGGGCGCAGCGGCGCGACGGCATGGGCTGGTGATCGTTGCCTCCATATTCGAGCGGCGCGCGGCCGGGCTGTATCACAACACCGCGGTGGTGATCGAGGCCGACGGCAGCATTGCCGGCATCTATCGCAAGATGCATATTCCGGACGATCCGGGCTTTCTGGAGAAGTTCTACTTCACCCCCGGCGATCTGGGCTTCAATCCGATCGATACCTCGGTCGGCCGGCTCGGCGTGCTGGTGTGCTGGGACCAGTGGTATCCGGAAGCCGCCCGCCTGATGGCGCTGGCCGGCGCCGAGTTGCTGCTCTATCCGACCGCGATTGGTTGGGATCCGCGCGACCCGGTCGATGAACGCGAACGGCAGCGGCAGGCCTGGATCCTGGCCCAGCGCGGCCATGCGGTCAGCAACGGGCTGCCGCTGCTGAGTTGCAACCGCTGCGGGCTGGAGCCGGACCCACAAGGTCACAGCGCCGGCATTGATTTCTGGGGCAACAGCTTCATCTGTGGACCGCAGGGCGAATTCCTTGCCGAGGCCGGCAGCGAGCCGACCCTGTTGCGTGCCTCCATCGATCTGAACCGGAGCGAAGCGGTGCGGCGGATGTGGCCCTTCCTGCGCGACCGCCGCATCGATGCCTACCAGGACCTGCTGCTGCGCTTCCGGCGCTGACGCCAAAAGTGAACCCATAGATGACCGAGCTACCCGTGCCGGACGAGCGTGCCGAGCTTCCCGATGCCACCGTTGATCAGCCGATGCTGCGGATCGAACGTGATGGTGTCGAATACCTGATCCTGGGCACCGCGCACGTCTCCAAGGCCAGCGCCGACGCCGCCCGCCAGATGGCCACGGAAACCGAGGTCGACGCGATCGCGGTCGAGCTGGATGCCGCCCGTCATCAGGCCCTGACCGACGCCGACAGCTGGCGCAAGCTGGATCTGTTTGACGTGATCCGCAAGGGCAAGGCCGGCCTGGTCGCTGCGAACCTTGCCCTGGGCGCCTACCAGAAGCGGCTCGCCGACCAGTTCGGGATCGAACCCGGCGCCGAACTCAAGGCTGCCTGCGAGGTCGCGCAAGCGCGCGGCAAGGCACTCTGGCTGATCGACCGCGATGTGGGCCTGACGCTCAAGCGCGCCTACGCGGCAATCTCGCTGTGGGACCGCTTCAAGCTGATCAACGGCATGATTGCCAGTCTGTTCTTCGATGACCAGATCGACGAGGCGGAGATCGAGAAGCTCAAGGAAGGCGACCTGCTCGAGCGCACCTTCTCCGAGTTCGCCAGTCAGTCCGAGGGTCTGTTCGGTGCGTTGATCGACGAGCGCGATCACTACATGGCCGCCCGCCTGCGCGAAGAATCCATCGCCAGCGGCGCACGCAAGGTGCTGGTGGTCATCGGCGCCGGACACCTCAAGGGCATGGGGGCCGCGCTGCGTGACAGTGAGGACGTACCGCAGGTCACCCGCGAGCGGCTGAATCAGCCGCCACCACCGTCCTGGATGGGCCGGCTGTTCAGTTACGGCCTGATCGGTGCGCTGGTCGGCATTCTCATCTGGGGTTTTGTCCAGGGCATGTCCACCGGAACCGAAATACTGACCGTCTACGTTGCCACCACCGCCGCGCTGGCCTTCACCGGCGCGCTGATCGCCGGCGGACATCCGCTTAGTGCGCTGGCCGGGGGCCTGTCGGCGCCAATGACCGTATTGCATCCGGCGCTCGCTGCGGGCATGTTCAGCGCCGGCACGGAAGCCTGGTTGCGACGCCCCACGGTGGCCGACTTCGAGTCCCTGAAAACCGATGTGGTCAGTTTCGCCGGCTGGCGGCGCAACCGCGTGGCGCGCACGCTGCTGGTCTTTGTACTGACCAACCTGACCACCGCGGTGGGGGTCTGGTTTGCCGGCTTCGAAATGTTGCGTCGATTGACCTGACTCTTGCCGCGGCATTTCGCCCGATCTGCAGCTTCCCGACCCTCAACCTGTCGTCTACCACCTTAATGGCCCTGCCCGCATGAGTCTGCTCACCCGCCTCTTCAAGCCCGCCTGGCAACAGCCCGAAGCCAGTCGCCGCGCCGCCGCGGTGGAATCGTCCACCGATCCGGCCCTGCTTGCCTTGCTGCCGACCCTGGCCACTCAGGATCCGAGCACTCGCGTCCGCCGTGCCGCGCTGCAGCGACTGGCCGATCTGGG
>JBGTIE010000636.1:0-5654 GCA_041745855.1 Lysobacterales bacterium
GCCCCAGTCCAGCCGGACCGCGCTGGCCACCAGCCCCGCGGTCGGGGCAAAGGCCAATGTCATGCTTGCCGGACCGGCCAGATCACCCTGCCGCTCAAAGCGCAGATGCGCGCTGCCGCCCTCGCTCAGTTGCAGCGGCCGCTCGATCAGGGCAATCCGCGGCAGATCGCCGACGGCCAGCGTAAAGCTGCGGTCGATGCCACCGAAATCACCCTGGCTGCTGCCCGCACTGCTGCTGTCATAGCCGCTCCAGTGGCCATTGGCCCAGCCCACCGGCGTGACCGGATAAGCGTCCAACCGGCGTCCGATCAAATCGACCGTATCGACCTCCAGCGTGGCCTGGCCGACCGGAAAGTCCGCCGGCAGATCGAATTCGAGGACAAAACTGTCTTCCCGGTAGCGCGCAAAACTGCTGCCGCTGGCATCCGGTCCGCTGAGCCAGTGTCCCTGCAGGGCGGGCAGTTCGATGGACGCGCCGGCACTGGTCAGGGTGAGTTTGGGCAACAGCGCGGCCGCGCTCTGGCCCGGATAGACCTGCGAGACACCGTCGCGGCGATCGCGCATCGGCCGGTCGAAGCTGAGCAGCAGACGATAGCGCTCACCGGGCTCGAGCGCCTGCGCCCGGTCCGGCTGTAGTTGCCGCATCTGTGGCGTCGTGGCCCGCCAGACCGATCGTTGCAGCAATTGGCCATCGTTGGCCCGGCGCAACTCCAGTGAAGCCACACTGGCCGGTCCGGCAGCGTGGTAGAGCAGCACGCGGTGCGACTCGGAAAGCTGTTCGCGAACGCGCCGGATCTGGCTTTCGGGCAGGATGAAGCCGTCGTGGTGATAGCCGAAGCCGCCGTATTCGACCCCACCGGTGTTGCCCGGCTCGATCTCCAGGGTCCAGGAGGGAATCTGCCAGATATTGGCGAAGTACTCCGAGGTCGTGCCGATGCCGAATCCCGCGGTGTCTGGCATCTCCGTGTACAGACGCCCGCCTGGCCGCGCCGGCGTGGTCGAGATGGCTCGGTGATGGACCGCGAAATCCTGCACCAGAGCCTGCATGATGGCATTGCGGCGAGCATTGCCGGTGCGCACCGTGAACAGCACCTGGGTAAAGGAATGGGCATCGACATAGACCCGCAGTTGCGGTTCGGGAGCGAGGCGGGCGGCCGCCAGCAGCGCCTGGATCTCCGGTTCACTGGCAGCGGCGATGCCATGATGGGTCAGCGAGTTCGGGTTGCTGCTGGACTGCGGACTGGTGGCCCAGTACGGATTGTTGTTGCGGTTCAGATCGACCCCGCCGAGATGGTCCGCCACGGTGCTGAACACGCCATCGGTGCTGCGATGATTCTTGCGCCGCATCCGGCCATCGCGTGGCGAGACCGAATTGCCAGGATCCTGCCCCTCCCAGATCCGTGCCGGCTCGCGCTGGGTCATCAGAAAGCCGTCGATGTTCAGCACCGGGATCAGTACCAGGTTGACCTCGTCGAGCACAAAGCGGTCCAGGCCTGCCGGATCGCTGCTCTCGACCAGCGATTCGAGCAGACCCATGACCACTTCCGGGCTTTGCCACTCGCGCGCATGGAGGCCGCCGTTGATCAACAACGCTGGCTCGGGCCGACCTTCGGCGCCAACTGCGTCGGCGTCGCCAACGCGGTAGGCCCAGATCTCGCGACCCTCAAGCGTCTGCCCGACCACCTCACCGCCAAGGCGCGGCGAAACCAGGAGCAGATCCTGGGCGCGGGTGTGCAGTCCCAGATAACTGCGGAAGCCATCGAAAGGCAGCGGTGTGTCCTGCGGAATGGGCACCGGAAAGCCCAGCGCGATGCGGTCCGGCCCGACGGCGGTTTCGGTCAGTGTCTTAAGCTGTTGTGCCGGCAGCGGCGCGGCAGTGAGTAGAGCGACGCACAGTGCCAGAGCGGGCCCTGCCCGAGCTGCCCTGGTCAGCGGATCAACCATGCCCTGCTCTCCTGATCGAGCTGGAGCAGGAAGGCGGGATCAGCGGATAGCTCGGCCACATCGGCGCTCAATGCCGGCGGTGCGGCACGAATCACCTGCAGCAATCGACGCCGCAGCAACGGGTCATCGGTGCCCTCCAGCTGCATCCGCAAAGTCTGCAGGCTGGCCGGATCCAGACTGCGGGCCAGAGGCAGTATCGCGGCCGAACCCAGGCGAGGGTCGGCCAGCTGCGCTACCAGGCTTTCGTGATCGATACTCGCAGCCGTCTTAGTTTCGCTCAGACGCAGCGCGGCAACTCGCCCAGCCATGTCCGGACGGGATTGGGCCGCCACCATCGCAGCGTCATAGTAGGCCGACTTGCCTGCCTGCAGAGTGCCCAGCCAGCGGCCGGCGCGGACCGGATCGGCGAGCGACAGGGCTCGGACCAGATCATCGGCGTCGCCACGCAGCAAGGCCAGTTCACCGAGCAGATCGGCCAGCTTGGAATCCAGGGTGGCGCGCGCGATCGCCTGTTGCAGCGCCTCACGCTGCGCGAGGTCGGCGCTCTCCAATGCATCCAGATAGCCCATCGGCCAGCGGCTTTCCGTTCTGTAGGCGGCGATGAACCGATCGGGATAGCGCAGCCAGCGCACGCCCTGCACCCTGCGCACTTCCCGCTGCAAGCGGTTGAGTTGGCCCTTGGCGATGACATCGACCGGATAGACCGCTTCCAGCACATGCTCAGCATGATCATGCGGCTGCCGGATCTGCGGCTGATAGTCGGCGATCTGCTGCAGCCAGGGCTGGTCATTCAAGTCAGGCTCGACCTGCTGCACCTGCAGCAGCAAGCCCAACAACGCCGGCTCGCCGATCTCGGGTTGCCTGGCAGCCAGCGCCAGAGCGCGCCGGGCCTGCACCGCAAGATCGTCCGCATCGGCCCACAGCGGCTGCCACGGCAGCACGACGAGCACGGCCGCCAGCACGATGGCAAACCATCGCCCCGCCCTTGCACTGCCACGCCATCGAATCATTGCAGTCATTCCTGACCGGGTCTGGTCCGCGCATGATCGCAGAATCCAGCTGCGGCGAGTACCAAAAGCTCGGCGACGCGCAAGATCTGCCTGCGCATCCGGGCTAATAGCCAAAGTCGCCGCTCCAGCGGGCTTCGATCAGCATCCATTGGCCGCCCTCGGCGCGCCAGCGGGTGTCCAGTTGCAGCGCCCGGCCGCGCTCAGGCAGGGCACCCCCACTGCCGCCGGTCAGCAGCAGTTGCAGGGTAGCCGATGCATGCGCCCCGCGCATTTCCACCTCGGTGCCCAACCGGGTCACGCTCACGTCCCGATAGCGCCGGGTCAGCGCCATCAGCATCGCCCGCAGCTGCAGTCGATCATAATTGCCACCCTGACCAACGAAGTCGTCCGCGATCGCATCCATCAACGCACCGATCTCGCCCGCCGCACCGGCCGCCTGCAGCGTGGCGATGCGGTCGCGCAGCGCAGCCTCGTCCGGATCCCCGGCGCAGCCGCCCAGGCCCAGGGCGGCAATGAGCAGCAATACAGTGCGGCGGTTCATGGCAGGCCTCCGGGATGGCGGTGGAGGAAGGATAGTGCAGCAAAAGCTCAGGGCCCAGGGCTCAGGGCCCAGGGCTCAGGGCCCAGTAAGGAGCCAGCTTGAGGCCAGTGTGGAAACTACCAACTAGCCATCACGTTCGGTCTCGCCCCATTTCCGCTCTTGACCTTGCTGGGCCCTGGGCCCTGAGCCCTGGGCCCTCCAACGACACCGACCATTCGAAACATCAGTCTGACTCGCACCCGGGAGGCTGGATATACCTTGCCCACACGAAATTTCTCGCTATGCTCCATCGCAGAGCACTCGACCCGAACCGTGACGAGCAAAGGGGAACCCATGAGCAGCAATCCGGAACGCATCTGGCTGGCCCACTACCCGGACGGGGCGCCGGCCGAAGTCGATACCAGCAACCAGCCGTCAATCGTCTCGATGTTCGAGGAAGCCTGCCGCAAGTACCGTGACCGGCCGGCCTTCCACAGCATGGGCAAGACGATCAGCTATGGCGAGCTCGATACGCTCAGCCAGCAGTTCGCCGCCGCCCTGCGCGGCAAGCTGGGGTTGGCCAAAGGCGATCGGGTTGCGCTGATGATGCCCAACATCCTGCAGTATCCGGTCGCCCTGTTCGGCGTACTACGCGCCGGCATGGTGGTGGTGAACACCAACCCGATGTACACCCCGCGCGAGCTCAAGCACCAGCTGACCGATTCGGGCGCCAAGGCAATCGTGGTGCTGGAGAATTTCGCCAGCGTGCTGCAGGAAGTCCGCGGCGATGTCGGTCTGGCCCATGTGATCGTCACCGGCGTCGGCGACATGCTCGGCTTCCCGAAATCGCTGATCGTCAATTTCGTGCTGCGCAAGGTCAAGAAGGCCGTCCCCGCCTACAACCTGCCCGGCCATCTGAGCTTCAATGAGGTACTCAAGTCCGGGGCCGGCGCGCCGCTTCCGGCGACGGATGTGGGCCCTGAGGATCTGGCCTTCCTGCAATACACCGGCGGCACCACCGGCGTGTCCAAGGGCGCGATGCTGACCCACCGCAACATGGTCGCCAACATGCTGCAGGTGTCTGGCTTCTTCGGGCCGAAAGTGGTCGAGGGGCAAGAGGTGATCATCACCGCGCTGCCGCTCTATCACATCTTCGCGCTGACTTGTAACTGCCTGGTGTTCATGAATGTCGGCGGGGTCAACGTGCTGATCGCCAACCCGCGCGACATGGCCGGCTTCGTCAAGGAGATGGGCAGCCACAAGTTCACGATCATCACCGGCGTCAACACGCTGTTCAATGGTTTGCTCAACACCCCTGGCTTCGACCAGCTCGACTTCTCCCATCTGAAGCTGTCGATGGGTGGCGGCATGGCGGTGCAGCGGGCAGTGGCCGAGCGCTGGCAGAAAGTCACCGGCTGCGCCCTGTTCGAGGGCTACGGCATGACCGAAAGCTCGCCGGTGGCGACGATGAACCGGCCCGACCTGAAGGAATACACCGGCTCTATCGGCATGCCGGCGCCATCGACCGAGCTGTCGATCCAGGACGATGACGGTAACATGATGGCCCTGGGCGAGGTCGGCGAAATCTGCATCCGCGGCCCGCAGGTCATGCGCGGCTACTGGCAGCGGCCGGAAGACACCGCCAAGACGATCACCGCCGACGGCTGGCTGCGCACCGGTGACATGGGCCGGATGGACGAGCAGGGCTATTTCTACATCGTAGATCGCAAGAAGGACATGATCCTGGTGTCCGGCTTCAACGTCTATCCGAACGAGATCGAGGATGTCATCGCGGCGATGCCTGGCGTGCTGGAGGTGGCTGCGGTGGGCGTACCGGATGATAAGAGCGGCGAGGCGGTCAAGGTGGTCATCGTCAAGAAGGACGAGTCGCTCACCGCCGAGCAGGTCAAGGCCTTCTGCAAGGAGCAACTGACCGGCTACAAGCAGCCGCGCATGATCGAGTTCCGCAGCGAGTTGCCGAAGACCAACGTCGGCAAGATCCTGCGGCGGGAACTACGCGACGCCAAATAGATGTGGGGCCGGTTGGCTTGGTTGATCGGCCTGGGTCTGCTCGGGCTGGTCGGTCTGTTGTTGGTTCGTGGCGCGCTCTACGGGCCGCCCGCGGCGCAGCAGGCCGTGATCCTGCCCCACGTGCCTGCGATCGACGTAGCCCGCGCAGC
>JBGTIE010000637.1:0-4960 GCA_041745855.1 Lysobacterales bacterium
CCGGAGGCCAGGCCGCGTTGCACGGCCAGGCAGATGTCGGCGTCCTCGGCCTGCACTTCGTCGCTGAAATCCACGTCGGCCTGACAGCGCGCCTGCGCTGCCGGGTCGGCGGGGTCGGCCGGGTAGTAAAAGTCGAACACCACCTCGCAGCGATCCACCCCCAGCGGCAGCACGCGGTTGGTCTGGAGGCGGTCGGGCAGGCTGTTGAGCATCGTGTTCGGCCACAGGTACCAGTACAGCGCGTCACCATCGCCATACAGGCCGCTCTCCATCGGACTGTACTGACAGGAATGCCAGGGCGCGGTGGTGGTGATGTAGCTGCGGTAGTCGAGCAGCTTGTTCAGTCCCGGATGCAGGTGCGGGACGTGATAGCCCTCGAGATAGTTGTCGACGTAGACCTTCCAGTTGCAGTCCAGCCGGTAGCGCACTTGTCGGTGGTAGCGGTAAGCGTCGAGACGGCGACTGCCCAGGCGCTCGTCCATGCCGGCCACGACCGCCGCCAGCGGCATCGCCGGATCTTCGGACAGGAACACCAGGCCCTGCCAGCTTGCCAGTGCCAGCTCGGGTAGACGGATCTGCGCCGGATCGAAGTCGAGTGCGTCGTTCATGTCGGTGGCCGACAGCAGCCGGCCGTCCAGTCCATAGCTCCAGCCGTGATAGTGGCAACGCAGCCGCTTGGCGCAGCCCTGGCCTTGCGCGACCGGACCGGCGCGGTGCCGGCAGACGTTGTGATAGGCGCGCAGCTGGCCGACTTCGTCGCGCAGCAGCACCACCGGCAGCCCGGCCAGGTCCCGTGCCAGATAGCTGCCGATCTCCGGCAGCTCGGACTGGTGCGCGATCAGCTGCCAACCGCGGCCAAATACCGCACCGCGCTCAGCGTGCGCGATGGCCGGATCGGTGTAGCACTGCGCCGGCAGGGCGAGCGCCCGATCAAGCTGCTGCGGCGCCAGCGCCGCGCTGCAAAGGGCTTCGAGGCTGCCTTGGCTCACGAACCTTTGCCGCGCAGCTTGTCTTCCATCAACTTCATCCGCAGCACGAAGGCGGCAGCCTTCATCTGCCGGTCGTTTTCCAGATCCTGCGGCTGCTTCTCCGCCGGGGCCAGCGCACGCAGCGAGGACTGCAGCAGCAGTTCGCGGTCGCGATCACTCAGGTGAGCGAAGCTGCGATCGAGCAGGGCTTCGCTGGCAGCGCCCGGATGCACAGGTACCGGCGCGGCTTCCGTCGTCTCGGCCGCCGGCGCGTCTGCCGGTGCCTGGGCCGGTCTCGCGGTGGTCTGCTCTGGCTTCGAACTGGCACTTTCGCTGGCCAGTGCTATCGGGTCATGCGTAGCTAAGGCGCGCGGCGCATCTGGCGCCGACGGATCTCCCGGTAGTTCGCCGCGCGGCACGCTGTCAGGATCGAAATCGATGTTCAGGTCGACGACCTCGAAGGGCGCGTCGATCGGGGCAATCGGATCGAGTACGGTCTCGCTGTACATTTCCAGCGCTTCGGTGGTGCCGATCGCCTGCTGCAGGCGGGTGCGCATCTCCGGGGTCAGCGTTTCCTTGATCAGCTCGTTGTCCTCGCGCACCAGAAAGCGGCCGAGGCGATCGTAAAAAGCCTCGTCCAACTGTTCGGCAAAGACATGCTTGTGGGTCGTGCCCAGGCTGTCCAGATGGCGGAAGCTCAGGCGCAGGTAGTTGTCATAGGCGCTTGCCTTGGCGTGCATCTCCAGATGCAGGAAACCGCGCGGATGGAAGCGCGCCGAGACCACATCACCGTTTGGCCCGTGCTCGGGCTCGCGCACCCCGCCCAGATGCAGCTGGCGCATCTGGTCGATCAGCTGGCGCACCTTACGGTGCCCGTGGACGACGAGTTCCTTGATCTTTTCAAAGTCGACCCGAGCCCGCCAGCTCATGCTGATCTCGAAGGAATAGCGCCGCTTCTGCTGCTCGATCTTGTAGTCGTGCAGGACGCTCAGCGGCACCGACCCATAGTGGGTCAGCTCGAAATCCAGATGCACCGGCGGCCGCACCTCGCCCAGATCGCGCGCGAGGGTCTGCAGATATTCGTGCAAGCCGATCATTGCCGGCGCAACAACTTGCTCGTAGCGATCTTCCTTGCGCTGCTTCTCCAGCGCCTCGCGCTCGCGCCCGGCGCGGACCTTCTGCGCTTCCTTGCCGATTCGATCGAGCAGTGACATGGGATCGTGGGGCCTGTCGGTGCCGGCAGTCGTTTACCAGTGGCAGATGCTAGCGGGCTGCGCGGTTACAGGGAAGGGCGCATGACTCAAGGGGGCCGCCGGCAAACGGCGGCATCCAGAACGTCAGGAGCAAGAGCTTGTTACCACAAAGGACACAAAGGACACGAAGGAGAGCAGAGCAAAACCAGGCGTTGGCATGCGGAGTTCGCCGATGCGCTCACCGCCACGGGTGTCTGCGAGGCTGCACATTTCACAGAGCTCTTCCTTTGTGTCCTTTGTGTCCTTTGTGGTCAACCAGCTCTTTTGCTCTTCTTTAGTTCAACGCAACGCCGGCTCAGCTGACCATCATCCGCAGGATCTGGCCGACCAGCCAGGCGGCGTAGGTGCCGAGGGTGTAGCCGATCACCGCCAGCAGTACGCCGACCGGTGCCAGTGCGGGATGGAAGGCGCTGGCAACGACCGGGGCAGAAGCGGCGCCGCCGATGTTGGCCTGGCTGCCGACCGCCATGTAAAACATCGGCGCACGGATCAGACGGGCCACCAGCAACATCAGACCGGCGTGGAAGGCGATCCAGATCAGACCCAGCGCGAACAGCTTCGGATCGGTGAACACGCGAGTCACGTCGATGTGCATGCCGATCGTCGCCACCAGGACGTACAGCGCGAGTGTGCCGACCTTGCTCGCGCCGACACCCTCGAGCTGGCGGGCACGGGTGAAGGACAGTGCCAGCCCGATCGTGGTGGCGATCACAACGATCCAGAAGAAGTTCGAATCCAGCGCAAGCTGGCTCAGCGCCGGGAAATTGGCGCCGATCCACGGCGCGATCACACCGGCCAGGGCGTGGGCGATGGCGGTGATGCCAAAGCCGGTCGCCACCACAATGACCAGATCGGCCAGCGTCGGGATGCGCTCGTTCTCGGCTTGATACTGCTGCAGCCGTTCACGCAGCTCGTCGATGGCACGGGTGTCGGCGCCGAAGCGGCGGTCGATCCAGACCGCGTGGCCGGCGATCCAGAACAGCGTTGCGGTCCAGATGTTGGCGACAATCACATCGACCGCGACAAACTTGGCGAAAAGCTGGGTATCAACCTCGAAAACTTCCTTCATCGCCGCCTGGTTGGCGCCGCCCCCGATCCAGCTACCGGCCAGTGTGGTCATGCCCTTCCAGGTCGCGTCATCGCCGTCTGCGACCAGCAGTGACGGGTCGAAAGCGCCCATGATCCACAGCGCCAGTGGCGCGCCGAGTACCACCCCGACCGTGCCGGTGAGGAACATCACAACCGCTTTGGGCCCCAGCCGCAGCATGCCGGGCAGGTCCGTGCCCAGCGTCAGCAGCACCAGCGCGGTCGGCAGCAGGTAGTCCCGCGCCATCGGATAGAGTTGCGAGCCTTCGCCATCGATAATGCCGAAGGTATTGAACATCCCCGGAATCAGATAGCACAGCAGGATCGTTGGCACGATCGCATAGAAGCGCTGCCAGCGCGGCCCGCCGCGACTGCTGGTCCAGAACACGAAGGCCAGGCTGGCCATCAGCAGGCCGAAGGTGACGGCGTCGTTCTGGATCCAGGCGTTGGAGGTCATTGGGTTCAGGGCTGAGGGCTGAGGGCTGAGGGTATACGGCCGGATTGAACGCCTTACTCGCAAACTAATCTACCCGAAGGCTGCTCAATGCTACGGAACCGTTGGCGCTCGCTTTCCGATCTGAGAGTCAGCCGCAAGCATGTCAGCGAGCGCACTTTTGGCCAAGGGGCTCGTCGTCCGACACGCAAGTTCAGCGGGCGAGTTTCAGCGCAGTCTCGGCGCTTGCTGTTTGCAGCCTCAAGGTGTCGCCGTCGACCTGGAACTGGCTGACCCGGCGTAGCGCCTGGAGGATCCGGCTTTCCAGCTCGGCGGTGGCTTCGCAGTACATCTTGGAGCTTCCCAGCCCGTCCAGCGCGAAGGGCTGGTCGGCGTTGCGATAGGCACCGGAGAAGTGGTTGCAGCCGGAGTAGCCGCTGACCCTGCCTTCGGCGACGTCAAAGCTCAGCGACAACGGCTGTGCCAGCGGGCCAACTAGCTCGGTGGGGATCGCGGCGCCGTCGATCGCGATGATGTGCCAGTCGCCAGCGAGCTGCGCCTCGTCCTGACTATTGGAGGATCCTGGCGCGGACGGGGTGGTCGGCGGTTCGGATGCCATGGTCGTCTCCGGTTCACCCACGGCGCAGGCGAGCAGCAGCAGCGGCAAGGCCAATGAAATCTGCTTCATGCTCGATACCCATAGTCAATGGAGCGTCAGCTTAGCGGCAATCGCAGCAACGGCAACAGCGATGCGTTTCATCAGGGCGCGAGGCGGACTGGCGCAGAGGAGGCTAACACCGCCACAGTCGGGAGTCGGGAGTCGGGAGTGCGCAGCGTGGCGCGGTTCGCTTCTTCTGACGCTATTGCCGCCAACATTCTTGGCGTGGGCGATGCTGCCACCATGGTTACCACTTGAGCTTTCGGCTCTTACTCCCGACTCCCATCTCCCAACTCCCGACTTTCGTCACTCCCGACTCCCATCTCCCAACTCCCGACTTCGGCGGTAAACAACCCAACCCCAGCAACCTGCCCCGCACTCCCATCCATAATCGCGCCACGCTTGCCCGCAGCACCGCAACGCACTAGCCTGCCGCTCCGCACGCGTTCGCGTGATCCGTCCATGGAGAGGAAATTGATGAACTACCGCAAGCTGCTGGCGATCGCCGTGATCGCGACCCTGGCCGGCTGTGGCGTGACCGCGCCCGACGGGTCGGCGCCCG
>JBGTIE010000638.1:0-6664 GCA_041745855.1 Lysobacterales bacterium
GCAGCCGTGGCAGGTCGGCGTCGGCCCAATTGTCGCTGCGGGCGTCGTCGGCGCCCTTACCGCGTTCGTGTGCCCACTGACTGAGCGTCGCGCCGAAGTACAGCGCCTTGGGCAGTGGCGGGATTCCGCCGGGTTGCGACTCTACGCCCAGCGACACGAGGTTCAGCAGGAAGTCGCGCTCCCAGTGGGCTTCGCGTTCGGCGAGTATGCTCAGCAGGGCTTCGCGGGCAGCGGTGGCGCTGCGATGGTCGGGCGTTTCGGCCGCGTAAGTGAGCACGGCGGCATCGGCGCTGGCCTGGCGCTGGATGATGGCCCCACGGTCCAGCCCGGCGATCTGGCCCTGCGCGTTCTTGTAGCGGTTCTGGATGGACTTGAGGTTGGATGCCACGGCGATCGTGCCGGCCGCATCGTCCTGGCTGACCGCTTCGAGGTGGCCTATCCACTCGCTGAACAGGTCCTCGCGGCGAACGAAGAAGCGCTCGCGGCGCTCGCGCATTTCCTCGGCCAGCAGGGCGCGCCAGGTGATGCCGGGATAGCCGAGCACCATCACGAAATCGCCTTCGTCGAGCCCTTCGCGAGCGATCGGAAAATGAAACTCGGGCTGGAATGGAGCGTTGTCCGCGGCGTGGTCGGCGGGACGACCGTCGGCGCCGACGTAGACGCGAGCCAGAGCGATGTCGCCGGTATGCCGCGGCCAGGACCAGTTGTCGACTTCGCCGCCGTACTCGCCGACGGCACGTGGCGGCGCGTAAACCAGTCGCACATCGCGCAGTTCCAGCGACTCGATCAGTACGTAGTTCACGCCTTCATCGAACACCGCCACCTTGCAGTGGGTATCGGCCTGCTGCTCGCATTCGGCCACCACGCCGCGCCGCGCGGCGTCGATGGCATCGAAGCGCTGGCGCGGACTGGCTTCGGCAGGTACCGCGGCAAGCACGCGCTCGCTGACATCGGTGAAGCGCCGTGGAACCTGCACCCGCAGGGTGGCACTGGGCAGTTCGTCGCCGTGCGTGGCGGCGAGGAAGCCGTCTGCGATCAGGTTGCGCGCAGGCGTGCTGTGTTCCTGCACCAGCGAGAACAAACAATGGTGGTTGGTGATGATCAGCCCCTGCGCCGAGACGAAGCCACCCGAGCAGCCCCCGATAAGCACAGCGCCGGCGAGCAGACCGGTGCCGCGTTCGGCGTTCCACAGCCGCTGCGGTGGCAGTTCGAGGCCGAGGCGGCGTAGTTCCGCGGGATCGATTTCGCCGATCTGGGCTGGCGTCCACTTGCCGTCGATGGCACGGCTGTCAGGGCTCGCCAGGGTGCCGGCGAGGACGGTCAATGAGGCAGCGAGTAGTTTGTTCATGTCCGGAGTATAGCTGTCGCTGCGAAGGGCTCTGGGCTGTGCCTGGGTCTGCGATTCCGCTCCTCATCTCTCACCTTGCTCAGGGCTGAGGGCCGCGACCGGCGACTGCTATGCATCCCTCAAGCGCATCGACTGGCGGTCTGGGGTGGCACAGGGTCCTTGATTCCGATTCCGATTCCGATTCCGATTCCGACCCCGACCCCTCGCTCAGCGCTACTCCTCGGCCCCGACCGGGTCGGCCACGCGCCAGCGACCGGTGCTGGGGCTCCCCTTCACCTCGAAGCCCAGTTCGTCCAGCCAGTTCGCCACCGCGTGGTTGGAGTTGTGTCCCAGCGAGTAGGGACGCGGATGCTCCACCACGTGTAGCTGCAGTGCCTCGATCCATAACGGATCGTCCTCGCTTGCGTCAAAATGGCTATTGAGGCGGGCATGCAGGCTGTCCACGGCTTCGGCCGAGGCCTGCAGCGGCAAGATGGCCTTGATTAATGAACCCACTTGCGGCTGCAGACTCTCGCGGTCGCTGCTGCCTTCCAGTCGCGCTCGTCCGAGCGCGGCGCGGCTATCGCGAAACAGGGCGCCAAGCGCCGGTGCCAGACCCCGATCGGCCTCCACATACCAGCGCCAGTCGCCGTAGGCGTAGCGCCACAGGTCACCGTTGGCATCGGCCAAGGCCAGGCTGGTGTGGCGGCCGTGATCGAGCAACAACACCGTGCGCGTCGAAGTCGCATCGGGTGGGGCCACCAAGGTGGCGCTGCAGCCGCTGAGCAGCATCAGGCTCAAGGCGGCTGCGAACGCACTGGACCAGCACAGGATGACTGCCGAAGCCCCGGGCTTGCCGCAATGCTGCAGGCTATGGCAGCCGCTGTCTAGACGCTGATGCACGATGATCTTTCGATGCTGCAGGTTGCGCCTAGCGTATGCGACCGATCTACTTTGTTCCAGTCGGCAATGCTGAAACCCACCGGCAAGTCCCGCGAGCCGACCGGCTGGCGGACCCGTGCTGATCGCCGCACTGAACAACGCGCCCTGGTCCCCGTCTTCTTCACTGGAACTGGCCACGGGAACTGCTCTTCTTACCCCCTCAGCCCTCAGCCCTATCAAGCCATGCGCCACCTCACGCTCATCCTCGGCGACCAACTCGACCGCCAAAGCGCAGCCTTTGATGGCTTCGACCCGGCCTGCGACCGGATCTGGATGGCCGAGGTGGCCGAAGAAAACACCCACGTCTGGTCGCACAAGGCCCGCATCGCGCTGTTCCTGGCGGCGATGCGTCATCTGGCTCTCGAACTACGCGAACGCGACTGGCCACTGGATTACCTGAAGCTCGGTGAGCATCCACACAACGGCCTTGGTGAGGCTTTGGCAGCAGCCCTGGCGCAGCACCACCCGGAGCGCGTCGTCGTCGTCGAACCAGGCGACTGGCGCGTGCTCGAGCTGTTGCGCCAGACCTGCATGCAGGCCGGGGTGGAACTGGAGCTGCGCGCCGATCGCCATTTCCTCATTCCACTGGACGATATCCGCAGCTGGGCCAGGGGGCGAAAGAGCTGGCGGCTGGAGCATTTCTACCGCTGGGCACGGCAGCGATCGGGCGTGCTGATGAACGGCCGCGAGCCGGCCGGCGGGCGCTGGAACTTCGATCAGGACAATCGTCACGCCTTCGGCGCCGAGGGTCCCGGCCTCAGGCCTGAACCGGTGCGATTTACCCCCGATGAGATCACCGCCGAGGTGCTGGCACTGGTCGCCGAACGCTACGCCGACCATCCCGGCGATCTGGCTGCATTCGGCTGGCCGGTCACCCCTGCGCAGGCGCAAGTCGCGTTGCAGGACTTCATCAATCACAGGCTGGCCGCATTCGGCCCCTACCAGGACGCACTCTGGACCGACGAGCCATGGCTGTATCACTCGCTGTTGTCGGCGGCAATGAACCTCAAGCTGATCGATCCACGCCGCGTCATCGCGGCCGCCGAGCAGGCGTGGCAAGAGGGCAGGGCGCCGCTGGCCTCGGTCGAAGGCTTCATCCGCCAGATCCTCGGCTGGCGCGAGTACGTGCGCGGTATCTACTGGCTGCACATGCCCGATTACCTCGAACGCAACGCGCTCGGCGCCGACGCCGATCTGCCGGCCTTCTACTGGACCGGCCAGACCGACTACGAGTGCCTGCGCCAGAGCATCGGCCAGACCCTCAAGTACGGCTACGCCCACCATATCCAGCGCCTGATGGTGACCGGCCTGTTCGCCCTGCTGCTCGGCGTGCGGCCCAAGGCGGTGCATGAGTGGTACCTGGCGGTGTACGTCGATGCGATCGAGTGGGTCGAACTGCCGAACACCCTCGGCATGAGCCAGGCCGCCGATGACGGACTGATGGCCAGCAAACCCTACTGCGCTACCGGCAGATACATCGACCGGATGAGCAATTACTGCGGCCAATGCCGCTACCGACCCGAACTGGCCACGGGCGAGACAGCCTGTCCCTTCACGACGCTCTACTGGGACTTCCTCGCCCGCCACCAGCAGCGCTACGGCAAGCACCCCCGCACCGCGCTGCAATGGCGCAACCTGGAGCGCAAGGACCCGACCGAGCTGGCCGAGATCCGGGTACGGGCGCAGTGGTTGCGGGCTGAAATGGCGAAATTCTGAGCGGATCGCCGACCTGTAGCGAACCGTAGATATGGACCGACGGTGAGGTCGCCCGGTCCGTCCAGATTACCGCGATGCACTTTTTTCGAGCTTGCTTGATCGATTTTCTGATGGGCCTGCGCGTATAGGAGCAGGTGCACGGATTTTGTCCGTGTTCGACATCCGCCATTGGGATTGATAGTCATGCTCAGGTATCTCAGGTTCTGCTGTTCTTTCCTCTTCGTCGTCCTGCCAGCGCTGGGTTTCGCCCAGACCAGTCCGATTGGTTTCCCGGACCCCACCCAGTGCGCCTCGGTGCCCGACGCGCCGCAGAACACGATGCCGACCACGCCCGGCCGCTGGTGGAATCCGCAGCGACCAGGCACGGGTTGGGACCTCGGCTTCACCGAAGGCGGGACATCCCTGTACCTGACCTGGTTCACCTATGACGCCACCGGTCGACCGACCTGGTATGTGTCCTGGGGACAGTGGCAAGAGGAAAGCACGGTCTGGGCAGAACCCTTGTACCGGTTCACTTTCGCGGGCCCGACGCGGGTGGGAGAGGAGGTCGGACATGTCGCGCTAGCTGCGGTTTCCGGCCAACCCAACCGGGTAGCGCTTCGTTGGCAACTGGACGGTCAGACCGGAGTCGAGAACGAATGTCTTCAGGACTACGCACGCCTGGGCTTGCGCAACCCTGATGCTCCGGACAATACGGCCCTCTCCGGTAGCTGGATTCAACAGCCAGAGGATCAACGCTACGGTATCAACGTATCCATCTTCCAGGGCTCGGATTTCCAGTACTACGAGTGGCCCTATCTGCTCACTTACGACACCAGCGGTGCCCCCGTCTGGCTGGGTGCCTCTGAGAGTGACTTCTCGCCGCCTTCCGTTGGCACCGATCGCCAGTTCGACTACTTCTACACGCGTTCAAACTACACCGGCGGACTTCCGACCGCCTTCGGAGCTTCGGGTTGCAGCGGGTCGGGGTGCTTCTCGGTCCAGGGCAATGCAGGCAGCTTCGAGCGCACCTATCTGAGCTCGGCGACAGCCACCTGGACCATCGACGTCGGATTTACCGCCAACACCGGCCAGCAGATCGTACTGAAGCGACCGACGGGGTCTGGCGACGGCTTCGGCGGGTTCAGCGGCGGGGCCAGTGCGACAGTCGACGCCATCAAACTCACCGATGTCAACCAGATTCTGGTTGATCGTGTCGGCTGCACGATTCCTGCCGCTGCGCGTAGCTGCCCGGTGAATGTTGATGTCGGTCTGATGCCGGGCGTGTCGGCCAATGTCTACCGCCTGAACGTGCTGACCCAGACTCGCTCAGCGCTGTTTGTGCCGCCGTCGGGAACCGTGGCCGACACCCTGCCGAAGGGCTTGTTCCGATACGAACTGCGCACAACCACCGACTTCTCTCAGCCTCCACTGGCACAGAGCTGGATCGTCCGGGTCGAGGAGGAGTTCAGCGGCCTCATCAATACGATCAACTTTGGCGATCCGCAGCAGTGCACCGCCAGCCTGCCTAACGGCGAGCTGCCGGGCGCGGCGATGACGCCTGGTGCCTGGTGGAACCCGGAGCGCAACGGCACCGGCTGGGATCTCACCCTGATTCAGAAGCCGACGACCGGCACCGAGCAACTGTTGGCGGTCTGGTACACCTACGATGCACAGCAGCGCCCGGTCTGGCTTTACACCCTGCCCAATCAGATCGAAACGCTCCCGAACGGCGAACGTCGCTGGTGGTCGCCGCTGTTGAAGTACACGTGGAGCTACGACGCCAATGCGTCATTCTCGGGCCAGCCCGTGGGGGAGGTGTCCCTGAGTTTCCCATCTGGCGACGCGACCCGCGCCGCGCTGCGCTGGCGCTGGAACCAGGCTTCTGGAGACACTCAGAACGAGTGCGTGCAGGACTTCACCCGTGCAGGCCAACAGGAGTCGACGGCCAATGCGGCGTTCTCCGGACCCTGGATCGAGCCCGGCTGGCCAGGTTACGGCTACCAGGTGGCGATTGCGCCTATCGGTTCAAACTATCTCGAGCTGGGCACAGTCACGATCTATGATTCTCAGGGTCAACCTGTGTGGCTGCAGGCTCAGCGCGTCGATTCGTCGCCGCCAGGTCTGGAAGACTCTGAGACCCTGACGCTCAACCACTATCGATCGACTTATCCGGGCGGCTACCCGATCACCACATGCCATCCGGCGAACTGTGAACCGACTGACTCTGTCGCGGGAACCCTGCAGCGCGAGTTCGAAAGCCCTGTGCGGGCGCAAGGCGATCTGGACGTGGTTCAGAGCTTCACCGTAGGCGGCGGCATGACCCAGAACATCGACTGGCGCCGCCCGTTGGTGCCCGGCACCACGGTGACATTGGAGAAGATCGCCGCAACCAGTCAGGTGCTGGTCGACCGTACCGCCTGCAGCGACCCCTGCCAGGTCCAGATCGACTTCGCGACCGACCCTCGCGATCCCCATGCCGGCTCGGCACGCCTGTATCGCCGCAATCTGGACAACAACGCGGTGGTGGCGATCCTGAACGTACCCACTGGCATCCACACCGACAACATCGCTGAGGTCGGACGCTATCGCTATGAGTTGCTGCGCTGGGACGCGCCGGGCGCGCCGCCGCTTGCGTATTCGGCCGAAGTCGTGGTCAGCGAGGGTGCCGGCGGTGGCACCGCTGAAGAACCGCCTCCG
>JBGTIE010000639.1:0-5851 GCA_041745855.1 Lysobacterales bacterium
TGCATCATGAGCAACGTTGCCAAGATTTTCAGCAACGGTCGCAGTCAGGCGGTCCGGTTGCCGGCGGCGTTCCGTTTCGATACCACGGAGGTCTACATCCGCCGCGATGAAGCGACCGGGGATGTCATCCTGTCGCGCAAGCCGGCAGATTGGAGCGGCTTCCTGGCTGCGATTGAGGGTCTCGAGGTCCCGGACAGCTTCCTTGGAGCCGAGGAGCGATCGACCGGACCCCACGATCGTGATCCCTTCGCGGGCATGTCCGAATGAGACGCCACATGCTCGACACCAGCACCGTCAGTCATATGGTTCGCGGACACCCGCAAGTTCTCACTCGAATCGTCGCCTGGCCGACTACGGCGTTGTGCGTCTCTGCAGTTACTGCTGGAGAACTGCTGTTTGGTCTGGCCAGGCGCCCTCAGGCGAGCCGCTTGCGTGTAGCGGTACGCGAGTTGCTGCAGCGAATGGACGTGCTGCCGTGGGACCTGCGAGTCGCCGAAAGTTACGCAGTCTTGCGTACCAGACTGGAGCGCGCGGGCACCCCATTATCTCCACTGGACACTCAAATCGCCGCGCATGCGCTCGCGCTGGACATCCCGTTGGTCAGTAATGACGCGGCCTTTGCGATGGTCGACGGTCTGCGGCTGGAGGATTGGACCAAAGCGCCAGTGTGAACACGTCCAGAGAGTGCGAGCAAAAAGCAAAGCGGCGCCAGGTCGCCGCACTCCAAAATGGGGCCGCACGGCGGACATTTTGGAGTGCGCTGGCCTGACAGCGCTTTTGTCACGGTTGGAACGGGTGCTTGAAGCCTTGAGCTCAGCCTCGGAAGCTCTCGTCTCCGGTACGTTGGTCGACGCGGCCGCCGGCGCGATGGGGGCTGGGGCGAAGATCGTCGCTCGACGCGCGCCGGGACCGCGCTACTTCCAATCGAGGGCTTTGCGCTTCAGAACCACCGCCCAGAGGTGCAAAAGCGCTACAGATACTTCTCCAGCACCGCTTCCATCGGTTGTCCGCCGAGTTCCAGCAGTTGCTGCCTGAGTGCAGCGGGCAGGCCTTCACCGTCGCCACCAGCGCGCACCATCCGCGGTGCGAGCTCATCGAGCCCTTGTTCCGCCGGAGCGGATTCCCGCAACACCCGATGGACTTCGCTCCAGAAGGTGGCGCCCTGGTAATAGAACTGGTCGTAGGCCTCGGGGTCGCCCTGCTCATACATCGTCTGCAGTGCCAGCAAGCCATGCTCGACTGGACGCTCGGGATCTATGAAGTGACCCACCGCGCGTTGCACGATCTCCTCGGGCAGCCCGCTGTGTTGCAGGGCGCGCAGCGCGTAGTACTGTGCAAGGCTCTCGCCGAACCAGGTCGGCAGTGGTGGGCCGTCCCCCACCAGGTCGTGCAGCTGATGAAATTGCTCGTGGCCAAGAATCATCAGGGTCCGCGCGCTGTTGAGCGCCTGCGATTCGGGGTCGCCGTCGATGTAGTTGGCGAGGAAGCTCCGTCCTCCGGCAGCACCGCCAGCGTGGCCCACGGCCGCATCGATCCCCAGCCAGACCACGAGCAATCGGGAATCCGCGTCGGGCAGGGACTCAGGTGCTTTCAACAGTTCCAGCAGGAACCCGAGCATCGCCACATGCGCTTCGGCCAACGGCAGTTCAGCAACTCTTTCCGGGTCATCCAGAACGTAATCGACCACCAGCTGTCCGAAGCTGTGACGCTCCGTGGCGCGGCTGCCGATCACATGGAACTCCGGCGGGCTGGTCGTGGGTGGCACATGCAGATCAGCTTCCGATCCAGCTGCCCGCCGTCCCATGACGTCCAGGCTGGAATCCCCCGTCTCGATACGCATCGATCGCGCGACATCCTCGCCGGCCCCGGTCACCCGCAGCAGTGAGCTGGGCTCGGACAACAGCCACCAGTTCGCTTCCTGGAAGTAGACGGTCTGCTGGCGCGAGGCGTCCAGACCGTCGACTGGAACGCTGGCCACTTCGATCTCCCAGCTCAGCACCTGGCAATCGTCGGGAATCGCCCAAGGCCCGTCCGGCGACTCCCCGGGCAGCGCACTTCCATCGCACTGCGGTACGCGGATCTGGGAAGTGATGCCCATCGCCGTTCCGCGCGCCTGGGCGAAGCGTTCCTTGCCCGGAAAGCGAAGAAGATCGAGTTCGCCGTGCATGCGTAGCGGCTTGTCCGGGTCCAGCCGGATCCGGTACTCGGGACTACTGACGTCGGCTGCATCCGGAATCACCGGCTCCGACACGCTGTCGGTTTCAGGCGACCGGCAGGCGGTCAGAGAGAAGACGATGACGATCAGGAATGGGGTTCGAATCACGAATGGCCTCGGTAGTTGAGGATCACGAAGGGCGGAAAGCACAAAAACTGGCGAAGAATACTCCGAAGCACGGAGGTCCAGACTTCGACCGAGCACGCACGGCAGCGAAGAACTCCACCTGGGAGCGCTGGCATCCTGCCGGCTAAAGGTTTCATGCGAAGCGCGAAGCTCAAGGGCCTCGATTGACGACCAACGCGAGCCTCATGCCCTGCGCTTCGGATGAAGGAATAGAGCCGGCAGGATGCCGGCGCTCCCAGGTGGAGTTCGCGACTTCGCGTGATGATCAAGGCAATCTTCATGCCCAACGCTTTGCGAAGAGCGATTGCCGCAGTCGCTTGGGCTCCTTCGCAATGACGAGGGTTCGAGGTACTTGTTCGATGCGGTTCGCGCAGCTCACCGACATCCTACGCGCACGGCCGCAGCTCTCCTGGGCCCTGTGCCCTGGGCCCTGCTTTCCTCAGCCCTGATCTCATCCCCAAAACTGCAAATACACCAACGTCGCCAGCGCCACGATCGTGACGACCGCGGCGGCCAGGATGATCCAGTCCACGGTAGCTTCGCCGGGGCTTTCGGTCTCGGCATCGGGGGTTTCGGCGGCCGGCGCGGGGGCCGGGCGTGGGGTTAGAGGTGCGACGACCTGGGTGTTGCTGATCTGCGGTGGACGCTCGGCCATTGCTCCCCAGCCGGGCGCTTCGACAACGAAGCGGTCGTTCGAGAAACCAAGTTGATCGCCGGCTTCGAGCAGGGCCGAACGCACGTCTACGCCATTGACCGACACCATCGGGGCGCCCTCGGCGCTGTAGATGGCCAGCTTGCCCTGGCGTGCCTGCAGCCGCAGCCACTGGGCTGGTGCCGATGGTTCGTCGAGCACTACCTGCGCGGGCGCGGCCGTGCCGAGCGTGGTTTCACCCGGCAGATAGATCATGCGGCCAAAGTACCGGCCGACCAGTCCGCGCAGCAGCGGGGTGGTCGGCCCCAGACTCGCTGCCTGGGCGCCCTCCAGACCTGCTGACGGCGCCGCCGGCGGATCCTCGTCACCCTTGATGAGCATTCGTACCTTGCCGGCCACGATCAGATCGCCCAGCCGCAACAGTGCCTTCTCCCTTACTGGTCGGCCGTTGAGCCAGACCTTGGCGTCCGGATCGAGCACCGCCAGCACCATGCCGCGGCGCGGATCGACATCGATTTGCAGGTGCATCGGCAGGATGCCCGAGCTGGCATCAAGCACCAGGCCGTTGTCCGGACCCGATCCGATGCGCACCCTGCCCCGCTCGACCGGGACATCGGGATATTCGGCTGCGAGGAAGGCTATGCGCATCTGTGAAGACTACCACCGCGCCTGCAAATCGAAGAGGTAGCGCGACACCGAATCATTGGCGCCGTCGCGGCGTTCGTCAAAGGCAGCGAAGCGCAAATTCACGTGCTCGCTCAATCCATATCCGACCCATGGCATCACGCCGCGGGCAAAGCTGTGGAACCACCAGTCGTCGTCGCTCGCCGCCGCCAGTACCGCGTCGCGCTGCATACGCTGGGCAGCAAAGCCGAACTCCCATTGGCCGGCGTGACGCCGGTCGCCCAGCACCAGACTGATCCGCGCCGCCTCGTCCTGATCGCGCGCGCCCAGATTGCGGCTCAGATCGATCCGCACCTCCAGCGGCAGATCGGCCCACTCACCGCGCCCCACCAGTTGCAGGTCGAGCAGTTCATAGTCGCTCACCAATCGGCCATTGGCGACCCGGTTGGTGCGTCCCAGTCCTTCCCTGACGAGTTCGTCCAGATCGTCGAAATGTAGATAGGACAACAGGGCCGACGCACTCCACGGCGCGCCGTCGCGGAAGTGATAACCCACCTGCAGCGCGGCCAGCCGGGCTTGGTCCTCGTACAGGAAGTCGGGCGCGTAGTAACCGACGATCACCGTCATGCCGTCAAAGTCGCCGATCGCGATTCGGCTGTCGCTGGAAATTCCGATAGGTCGCAGATCCTCGTCCCAAAGCATCGGCGACAGCGACAACGGCAACTTGTCCTTGCCGACCGTAACGACCCAGTCCGGACTTCCGTGCCAGCGCATCCAGAGTTCATCCAGCGCGACCTGATTGGAACGTTCGTTGTCGAGATTGCGGCGATTGTCGCTATTGGAGTCGCTGCCAACGGCCAGTTTGAGCGCGCCGCCGAATTCGATCCGGTCGCTGGCCAGATAATCCACCCCCAGCCGCAGACGGCTGCGCAAGCGATCGATGCTGTCGCGGCCCGGTACGTCGGTAGTCTCGGCACGCAGGAGGGCATCGCCCCGGGTGGTCCACGGGGATTCCTCCTGCGCCTGGACACCGGTAGCCAGTGCGGCAATCAACAACCAGCTGGAATTGGCTCGCATTCTCCCTCCCCGAAGAAGACGATCTGCTCAGGCGCGCAGTTCGGCCAGCGCTGCCATCAGCTCCGCCGCGCTCCCGAACCGGTCGTCCGGCCTTTTTGCAATGCACTTGAGAATAACCTGTTCCAGCGCCTTTGGAATATCCGGCCACAACTCCGATGGCCTCACCGGCTCTGACTGCATGTGTGCCATGTAGATCTCCATCGTGCTGCCGGGAGGGAAAGGCAGCCGCCCACAGAACATCTCGCACAGCATTATACCGGTCGAATAGATATCCGATCGCACGTCCATCTCCAGCCCCTGCAATTGCTCGGGCGCCGAATAGGTGGGCGTACCGACAAACATGCCAGGCTGGGTGTGGCCAGGCGCATTTCGCTGGATGGGTCTGGCAATGCCGAAGTCCATCAGCTTTACGTTGCCGCTCTGCTCCAGGATCAGGTTTTCCGGCTTGATATCGCGATGCAGCACGCCGACCGCATGGGCCGCATCCAGACCGGCGCACAATTGGCGGGCGATCCGCAATCCGGCCGAATAGGGCACCTGCGCGGTCTGCTCCAGCAGATAACGCAGGGTCATGCCTCGGACGTACTCCATCGAGATGAAGGGCAGCCCCCCGTGCTCGCCGAAGTCGAAGGTGCGCAGCACGTTGGGATGGGTGATCTTGCGCGCAAGCTTGATTTCGCTCTTCAGCCGATCAAGCTGTTCGGTATCCAGCAACACACCGGGCCGGAGCATTTTCAATGCGACAAAATCATCCAGCTCGCGATCCCGTGCCTTGTAAACCACGCCCATGCCGCCGCTACCCAGGATCGACTGGATTTCATAGCGACTGGCAAAGACGCTGCCCTGAGCCAGACGGGTCTGGCCGCTGAGCGCGGCGTGCGCAGCGGCCGGTGGCAACTCGCTGCTGCCCGAAACGATCCGGGTGGCATTGGCATCGGCGTCGGTATGGACGTCCGGCACTTTCTTGAGCGCATCGGGCCGCACCGCGTAGAACTTCTTGCCACTGAGCGTGCCGGCGATCACCGCCAGCGACTTGTCGCTCAAGTGTTCCTTGACGGCATCGCCCAGATTCGGTGCCAGCAAGGCCCGGCCCGGCGCGCTGTCCACCAGCAAACGCTGCACCGCGGCCACCGCGCCACCGAGCGCCACTGTCGTTG
>JBGTIE010000640.1:0-4451 GCA_041745855.1 Lysobacterales bacterium
GCAGAGCGGGCGCTGGAGCTGCGCAACGGACCGATCGACTGCCAGTTGCTGCTCGGCGTTGTGCAGCCACCGGCGGCGCCCTCCGAGCGCGCAGCAGAGACGGTGCCGAAGTTCCAGCGAGCGGGCACCGAGATGGTCTACAACCGCCTGCGCAAGAACCTGGCCCATTTTGGCCGCTGGGCGCGCAAGCAGGGCCTGAGCTGCTACCGGCTGTACGACGCCGACCTGCCCGAATACAGCGCCGCCATCGACATCTATGGCGAACGCGCCCACGTGCAGGAATACGCGCCGCCGAAGACGATCCCGCCGGAGACCGCCAGCGAGCGGCTCGCCGATCTTGTCCATGCCCTCCAGCGCGCGCTGCAGATCCCGCCCGAGCACATTTACCTGAAGCGGCGCGAGCGGCGCCGCGACCGCAAGCAGTACGAGCGCCTGGACGATTCGGCCGAGTTCTTCCAGGTCGACGAGGCAGGGCTGAAGTTCTGGGTCAATCTGGCCGACTACATCGACACAGGTCTGTTCCTGGACAGCCGCGATCTGCGCGCCCGGCTGCGCGAGCAGGCGGCTGACCGGCGCGTGCTGAACCTGTTCTGCTACACCGCCAGCGCCAGCGTGCATGCCGCCGCCGGGGGTGCCAGCCGCAGCCTGAGCATCGATCTGTCACCGACCTACGTCAACTGGGCCGAGCGCAATTTCGAGCTGAACCGGGTTGATCCGGCCCGCCACAAGCTGATGCAGGCCGACGTCTTGGGCTGGCTGCGGCAACCGCCCCGGCAACATTTCGATCTGGCCTACGTCGATCCGCCGACCTTCTCCAATTCCAAGCGCACCGACACGGTCTTCGACGTCCAGCGCGATCATCTGGAACTGCTGCAGCTGACCCGCGCGCACCTGAGCCAGCATGGCCGAATCCTGTTCGTCTGCAACCGGGAACGCTTCACGCTGGATCCGCAGCTGGCGCAGGCGTGGGAGGTGGAGGACCTGGGCAAGCAGTCGATCCCGGCCGACTTCGCCCGCCACCCGCGCATCCACCACGCCTACTGGCTGCGGCCACTGGAGTGAGCCGCGGGCTCGTCGTCGGCCATTTTCAGAGCCAGAGCCAGAGCCAGAGCATTCAACACAAAGGACACAAAGGACACAAAGGAAGAGCTTCAAACATGGCCGCCTGGTACATCCGCAGTTGCTGATCGCGCTGACCGACCGGCCCACTCGGGGTCGGGGTCGGAATCGGAATCGGAATCGAAAGAACTTGGCCCTCAGCCCTCAGCCCTCAGCCCTCAGCCCTCATTCGTGTCCTTTGTGGTCTACCGCTCTTGAGCTTTACAGCTCTTGAGCTTTCCTTCGGTGTGACGCATTTGACCCAATCAGGTGCTTGAGGTCGCGCCCCGAGCCGCCCCGCCACGCAGGTTCACGCTAGACTGGCGACGAAACCTCATACGCGGTAGCCACTGTGTCGGCTTTGCCTATGTCCACATCGATTGGCCTGGGGACGACGCCTCTGCTGCGGGTGCTGCTGGCCGCTGATCTGGCGGCGTTGCAGGCCTGCCTGGGCAGCGTTGGCGCGGACGAGTTTGGCCTGGCCGGGCTGGAACTTCGGCTGGGCGACGCTTGTACAGACGGCTCGCCGGTAGTGGCAGGACACGCTGTCTGGGTCATGCAGCAGGGTCGGCGGATCGGTCAGCTATGCTGGCGCCCGGGCATGTCGGTGCCGTCAAGCCAGTCCTGGCAGGATCTGCTGGATGTGTTGCAGAGCTGGATCGACCGCGATCAGCAGACGCGCGCGCTCAGTGAGCAAGTGGCTGCCCTGGAGCGCGCCGAGCGCATCCAGCGGGCGCTGTTCGCGATGGCGGACATGGCCAGCGGCGATCTGGAGATGCCGCAGATGCTGCTTGGCATCCACCAGATCCTGGCTGGTTTGATGTATGCCGAGAATCTGGCCATCGTGCGATACGACCCGGAACGAGGCACCTTGCGCTTCATGTACTTCGTGGACACCGAAGACAAGATCGTGTTCGATGGCGAGGCCGAGATCCCGCTGGCCGAGCTTGAATCCAGCCTGACACTGGCCGTGATCCGCACCGCGGAAGTCGCGCGCGGTCCCTCCGAGGTGGTGCGCAAGCGGCTGGGCGTGCCCCGTGATGAATCCCTGGGACCAGACAGCGCCGACTGGTTGGGCGTACCCATGGCCCGCGCGGGCCGGGTCCGCGGCGCGATCGTGGTGCAGAGCTACGACGAAGAGCACCGGTTCAGCGCCGAGGACGAGACCGTGCTGAGTTACGTCGCGCAGCATGTGCTGACCGCGCTCGAACGCAAGGAAGCGCGCGACGAGCTGGAGGCACGCGTGCAGGCGCGTACTCGCGCGCTCAACGAAGCCAATCTGGAATTGCGGTTGGAGGTCAATGAGCGCCAACGCGGCGAGCGCCTGCAACGCGCCCTGTTCCGGATTGCCGAGCTGTCGGTGACGGCCGACACCCTGGAGGACTTCTACCAGGCGGTCCACGGGGTGGTCGGAGAGCTGCTGTACGCGCGCAATTTCTACATTGCGCTGTTGTCTGATGGCGGCAGCGAGCTGGTCTTTCCGTACTCGGTTGATGAGCTCGATTCGTCCCGGCCACGGCGCAAGCTGAGCAAGGGCCTGACCGAATACGTGCTCCGGCAAGGACGGCCGATCCTGGCTGATCGTGCCCGCATACTTGGGCTCGCCGCCGCCGGCGAGGTGCACAGCTTCGGGCCGCGTGCGGTGTGCTGGCTGGGCGTGCCGCTGATCTGCGACGAGCGGCCGGCCGGTGTACTGGCGGTGCAGAGCTATTCGCCGGAGGTGGTCTTCAGCGACCGCGATCTGGAACTGCTGACCTTCGTCGGCTACCACATCGCGACTGGACTTGAGCGCAAGCAGGCGCAGGATTCGCTGCAGCAGGCCTATCAGGATCTGGAGCAGCGGGTGGCAGATCGCACCGAGGAGCTGGCGGCGACCAACCGCGAACTGATCGACCAGATCGGCGAACGGCAACGGATCGAGGAACGTCTCAAGCATCAGGCTCTGCACGACGGCTTGACCGGCCTTCCGAACCGCAGGTTGCTGCTCGACCGGCTCGAACTGGCGCTGATTCGCTACAAGCTCAATCGAGAGCGTGGTTTTGCGGTCCTGTTCGTCGATCTGGACCGATTCAAGGTGGTCAATGACAGCGTCGGCCACCTGGTGGGCGATGAGCTGCTGAAGGAAGCCGCCACCCGCATCCAGTCGGCGATCCGCGCTTCCGACACGGTGGCCCGGCTGGGAGGCGACGAATTCGCGATCCTGCTCGAGGACCTGGGTGACGAACTGGTGGCCTGCCGGGTCGCCCAGGGCGTGATCGCCGCGCTGGCCGATCCGATTCGGGTCAGCGGCAAGGAACTGTTCACCTCGGCCAGTATCGGCATCGCCCTGGCCCATGTGCGTTATCAGTACGCCGAGGAACTGCTGCGCGACGCGGACGCTGCGATGTACCGCGCCAAGGCGCTGGGTAGGCAGCGATTCGAAGTCTTCGACGAGCAGCTGCGCGCCGAAGCCCTGCACGTGCTGGATCTGGAAGGCGATCTGCGCCGCAGCCTGCTGCGGGACGAGTTCGAGCCTTACTACCAGCCCATCGTGCGCCTGCAGGATCACCGCGTGGTTGGCTACGAGGCCTTGCTGCGCTGGCGTCATCCAAGCCGCGGCGTGCTCCTGCCGGGCGACTTCCTTGCGGTCGCAGACGAGATCGGTTGCCTCGAGCAGATCGACTGGATGGTGCTAGAACGTACCTGCGAGCAGCTGGCCCGCCTGCAAGACCCCGATCAATACATCGGTGTCAATGTGACTGCACGTCAGCTGCGTCGGCAGGACTTCGACGAGCAGGTCATGCGCCGCCTTCGAGCGCATGGCGTTGACGGTTCCAGGCTGCGGCTGGAAGTCACCGAAGGTGCGCTGCTGGAGGATCCAGAGCCGATCTGCGCCTGCCTGCTGCGCCTGCGCGAAGCCGGCGTCGTGGCACAGCTGGATGATTTCGGTACGGGCTACTCGTCGCTGAGCTATCTACACCGCTTTCCGATCCGCGCCTTGAAGATCGACCGCTCCTTCGTCGCCGGCCTGGCTGCCGAGGAAGTCGACAGCAGCACCGCCGTGGTCCGCGCGATCATCGCCCTGGCCGGCTCACTCCGGCTGGAGGTGATCGCCGAGGGCATCGAAACCGTGCAACAGGCAGAACGCATCGAAGCGTTGGGGTGCCCCTTCGGTCAGGGGTATTTGTACGCGTGGCCGGGCGAGGCCGATACCTTGTTCGCCGAGCGCGGTGCCTAGCCCGGATGTTTCATGAACGTGCGTAGCGAGACCGCCAAGGGCGCGTCGTGGTGCGGTCCGCGGACCATTTGGCAGTGAAGGCGTAGTTTGCTCTACGTTGAGCTGACAAATGGGAGCAGACCGCGCCACGGCGTGA
>JBGTIE010000641.1:0-5607 GCA_041745855.1 Lysobacterales bacterium
GCCGCGATGCCGATCAGCCACGCCGCGAAGGCGCCGCCGCGGACCCGCCTAGTGGAGCGATGCCAGCGTGCCATAAGGCTCTTCACGATGTTCCTCCCAGTAGTGGCGCAAGTCGATCAGGCGGGTCGGAAGAACGCGGATCAAGGCCTCGCGCTCATCTTCAGTCAGCGCCGCCAGATCGTCGCTCTGAATGTCGTCGAACACCCCGGTCTCAACACCCAGTTGCAGGATCGGGCTCAGCAGGTCCATCAGCACCGGATCGCTGCGCAGCTGCTCTTCCCAGCGCTCGGACTGCAGGTCGATGCCGATCGAGAAGCCCTCGCACCATCCGCCCGGATCGATCTGGATCTCGCCGTCTTCCTCGGACTGCATGAATACCGGTTCGAAGACGAAGTGTTCCAGGCTCTGACTCACATTGGCCGCAAGCCTGAGCAGCATGCCGACCACCAAATCGACATCGTGGTAGGCCAGCAGTTCCGGATCCTCGCCCAGCACGATCGGCAGCCATTCAGACGGGGCGATCGCTTCCGGCCCGATCGCCAGTGCCGCCAGCAGCCCCTGGGCACCGTCGATGCGCAAACCGTCTTCGGTCGGCAGTTCAGCCAGCAAGCCGTCCAGCTCATCATAGTCGTGGCTGTCGAACAGGGTCGAGCTCCAGTCCTCATTCACCGTCCGGTCCTCACGCCAACTCCGCCCAGACCGGCGTGTGATCGGACGGGCGTTCCCAGTAGCGGGGCGTGCGGTCGATGTCGGCCGCCTTCAGACGCGCCTGCAGTGGCGCCGAGACCAGGACCAGATCGATGCGCAGACCCAGGTTGCGGCGGAACGCGGCCTGACGATAGTCCCACCAGGTAAAGGCTTGCTGCTCGGGGTGCAGATGACGGTAGCTGTCGACCAGACCGAGTGCCTGCAGGCTGGCCAGGGCTTCGCGCTCCGGCGTGCTGCAAAGAATCTGCTCGTGCCAGGCGGCCGGGTCATGCACATCGATATCGGCCGGGGCGATGTTGAAATCACCCAGCAGAACCAGCTGCGGATGGCGCTCGATTTCGCTCGCCAGCCAGTCGCGCAGCGCGGCCAGCCAGCGCAATTTGTACTCGAACTTCTCACTGCCGACCGCCTGGCCGTTGACGATATACACATCAACGATCCGGATTCCGCCGACGGTCGCGGCGATCACCCGCCGCTGCGGATCGTCGAAACCCGGAATATCCATGACCGGATCGAGCAGGGGCTCGCGCGCCAGCAGGGCGACACCGTTGTAGGTCTTCTGGCCACTATGGACGACCTGATAGCCGGCCGCCTCGATCGCCTCGCGCGGAAACTTGCTGTCCTCCAGCTTGGTTTCCTGCAGCGCGACAACGTCCGGCTCAAAGCTCGCCAGCCACTCCTCCAGCTGCGGCAGACGGACCTTGAGCGAGTTCACATTCCAGGAGGCAATACGCATGGGGGGATGATAGCGCTGGAGCGGACGCAGCGCAGGGGGCGACAGGGCTTTGGCTCCGAGGGCCCAGGGCTCAGGGCCCAGGGCCCAGTCCACACCTGATCTTCGAGGTCCAACCCTCCTTGAAGTGGTTCTTGATCTGCTGGGCCCTGTGCCCTGTGCCCTGGGCCCTCAAACCGGGTGATTTAACGGCCCGTGCCCGCCGCCCAGCCCGG
Organism: Lysobacterales bacterium; assembly: GCA_041745855.1. Lineage (GTDB taxonomy): Bacteria > Pseudomonadota > Gammaproteobacteria > Xanthomonadales > SZUA-5 > JAWLAT01. The sequence continues at coordinate 1,657 of JBGTIE010000641.1, forward strand.
GATTGCTCGCAATGGCGCGTCGGACGTAAGCGTGGGCCCGCCTGAAACATTGTTCGATGGACTCGCCGCGGGCGAGCAGTGCGGTCAGCGCGGCGGCGAAGGTACAACCGGTGCCGTGGGTGTGGCGGGTGTCGATGCGGCTGCTGCGGATCTCGCTGAAAGCTTCGCCGTCGTAGAGCAGATCGACCAGTTCGTCACCGGGCCGATGGCCGCCCTTCATGATCACGTAGCGCGCTCCCAATGCATGCAGTGCGCGTGCCGCTTCGCGGATCTGTGCATCGCTGTCGAGCCGGTCGGCACCGATCAGCGCAGCGGCCTCTGGCAGGTTCGGTGTCAGCAGCAGCGCCCGTGGCAGCATCAGACGGCGCACGCTGTCGATCGCGTCGTCCGCCAGCAGGGCTGCGCCGCCCTTGGCGATCATCACCGGGTCGACCACGACCCGTTCCAGCGCGCAATCAGCGATCAACCCGGCAACGCGCTCCACCATCGCCGAGTCACCGAGCATGCCGGTCTTGAGCGCATCGATGCCAATGTCAGCGACGACCGAGCCAAACTGCAGCGCGACGAAGTCTGGTGGTACCGGCATGACGCCCTGCACGCCGAGCGTGTTCTGCGCGGTCAGCGCGGTGATCACCGTCATCCCGTAAACGCCGAAGGCGCTGAAGGTCTTCAAGTCGGCCTGGATACCGGCACCGCCGCCGCTGTCGGAGCCGGCGATGGTCAGGGCACGCGGCATGCTGGGGTGGGATTCGGGCATGGCGGGCTGGTTCATGGGCGGGAGAGGCGACATCAGGATACAGGCCGGAGGGACGACAACCGAGAAGCGCGCTTTGGAGTGCGGCGCTCCGCGCCGCTTTGGATGCTCTTCGAGCCTGTGTCCGTACTTGCATTTCGGGCGCCGGAGCCGAGGCCGCCGGCACGAAGGATTCGGCGCTTCACATGGGGACGCGGCCGCCGGCGCGAAAGCCTTTCAGGCGAAGATCGCGGCAACATGCGCGCCGGGACCGCGCTACCTCCTCCCGACCATGGGTGCGAGTCAAACTGATGTTTCGGAAGTCCCTTCTGGTTGGAGGGCCCAGGGCCCAGGGCTCAGGGCCCAGTAAGGTCAAGAGCCGGCTCCAGGCGAGTTGAAGCGCGACGGCTGCGGGAAAGCGCCATGCTTGCCGCAAGCTGGCTCTTCACTGGGCCCTGGGCCCTCAAGACTGTGTGGTCCTCAAGACATCAGTTTGAATCGCACCCCCCGACCATCGTCTGTGCTCCGTCCGGCCATGCTTCGCCTATCATCCCCAGCCCTTCCACTGCAGCGAACCCGCCCGATGCGGCCTAACCGCGCCATTCCCCTGCTCAGCCTCGGTCAGGGTCTGTTGCTGACCGGCAACGCGATGCTGATCAGCGTCAACGGGTTGACCGGTTTTGCGCTGGCGCCGAACCCGGCGCTGGCGACCTTGCCGGTGACCTGCTTCGTGCTCGGCGGGGCGCTGTCGACGCTGCCGATCTCGTTGCTGATGCAGCGCCACGGCCGCGCTAGCGGCTTTGCGCTGGGTTGCGTGGCGGCGATGGTAGGGGCAATGCTGACCGCGCTGGCGGTCGCCTGGGGGTCGTTTGGCCTGCTTTGCGTGGGGACCTTCATCTTCGGTCTGTACAACGCTGCCGGCCAGTATCTGCGTTTTGCCGCGGTCGACCTGTGTGAACCGCAGCACCGGGCGCGAGCGATCAGCCTGGTCCTGGCCGGTGGATTGCTCGGCGCATTCCTCGGTCCGGCGCTTAGTCGCTGGACGGTCGACCTGATGGCGCCGGCCTACATGGCGACCTATCTGAGCCTGATCGTGCTGGCACTGCTGGTTTTTGCGGTCACCCGCTTGCTGCGTTTCCCACCGCTGCCGCCGCGCTCCGAAACAGTGGCCCTTGGCGCCGGTTCGGCGCTGTTCCGGCGGCCGGGTTTCTGGCTCGCGGTGGCCGCTTCGGCCGGCGCCTGGGCGACGATGAATCTGCTGATGACGGCCACGCCGCTGGCGATGCAGGCCTGCGCCTATCCCTTTGCCGACGCTTCGTGGGCGCTGCAATGGCACATGGTCGGAATGTACGCGCCGATGCTGTTCAGTGGCGCGCTGATCGACCGTCTAGGTCCGCGCACCGCGATCGCAGTCGGCATTGTGATCATCGTGGCCTGCGCTGGCATCGCGCTGCACGGCACCAGCGTGGCCCATTTCATCAGTGCGCTGACGCTGCTGGGCATCGGCTGGGCACTGATGTTCGTCGGCGGCAACGCGCTGCTGACCCAGCAGTACGCCGAGCATGAGAAGGGCATGGCACAGGGCGTCCACGATGCGCTGATGTTCAGCGCGATGGTGCTGTCCTCGCTGCTGGCCGGTCGCGCGGTGACCGTCCCGGGCTGGATCGATCTGCAGTGGCTGGCGCTGGGTGCGATGGGCCTGGTGCTGGTACTGCTGCTGGTGCTCGGTCCGCGGATGCGACCGGTGGCGACGGTGCCGGCGGTTTGAAGCGCGGCATCAGGGCTCGACAACGGTGAGCTTGTTGAAGCAGGAGCGATAGAAGCCCCGATCGCGCGTCAGCAGCCGATCAGCCTGTACTTGCGCATGCGCTCCGATGAGAAAGTCGGCCACGACACGCGCACGCGAACCGCCAGATCTCTTGTAGGCTGCAAAGCTGCGACCGGCAATCGACGCGGCCTCGGCGTTCATGGCACTGAACTGCAGGCCAACCTTCGCAAGCACGTCGAGCGCCGACGAGGTATCGGGAAAGCAGGCGATTGTTTCCGCCCAGACAGCCTCACACGCAATCAGTGCGCCGCTCTCCGAAGCGCTCAGTCAAGGCCGCCAGGGAGCGTTCCAGCCAGACTGGGTCGGCCTTGATGACATCCAGCAATACGCTGGTATCGACCGCGGTTATCACAGGTCGGCCGGTCCACGAAGGCCTTCGATGGTTTCGTCAGTGCCGCCGTCCCTTGGAAGAATTCCGACGACCGATTCAATACCACCGGAGCGAACGATCTTGTTCAGGACCAGCCGCCCGCCTTCCGCGTGTGCTTCCAGCCGCTGACCCGGTAACAACCCCAACCGGTCCCGCAATGCCTTGGGAATCGTGATCTGTCCCTTCTCTGAAACAACGCAAGTCATGTTGGTTCAGTCCAAGTAGTAGGAATTCCATACTAAGAATTCCTACCGAGCTTGTCTAACGTCATCCGGCGCGGTGTCGTCCTCCAACGCATTGAGATAACGCATGGCCTGCTCGCGACTGGCCCCGCACATGCTGAGCTGAGGCCGCAGTCGAACGCACACCGCAGGCCGCTCAGGCCGGCCGAAGAGCTTGCAGCGCTGTTGTTCATCGAGTTGCGGACAGGCCACGCCGGCCGGTTTGCCATCCGGCATGCCGGGCAGCGGGCTGGAGATGGACGGTGCGATGCAGCAGGCGGCGCAGCCGATGCGGCAGCCGCTGACTGGCAGTATCGCGGGCGAAACCAGATCGTTCTCGCTTGAGCCGGCGCTGCGCGTAACCTTACTCATTGAGGGCAGCCCCTCATTCAGCGCGCAACTCCGTCAGCACCGGCGCTGTCGGCGGCCGTACGCCGCGCCACAGCGCGAAACTTTCGGCCGCCTGTTCGACCAGCATGCCCAATCCGTCGGCAACCCGATCCACGCCGTGCGATTGCGCCCAGGCGAGAAAACCGGCTGCCGCCTTGCCGTAACTCAAGTCGTAAACGGCGCTGTGTCGGGCCAGCAGCGTCGCCGGCAGATCCAGTGCGGTATCCGAATGACCGGCCGCGGTGGCGTTGATCAGCAGATCGACCGCACCAACGCCGGCCAGGCCGGTCCAATCGATCACCTCGATCTGGCCGAGGTTGATCAGATGGCCGGCGACGTGCTCGGCGCGGGCAGGGTTTCGATTGGCGAGCAGCAGCTGCGCCGGAGTGCGCTGCAGGAGGGGCGCGAG
>JBGTIE010000642.1:0-2097 GCA_041745855.1 Lysobacterales bacterium
GCCGGACCGTTGCCCCCGCCGTCGAATAGCACGCTTGCCCGTCCGCGAGGCCTGGGTCACGCGGTGGCCAGGAGGAGTTGGAATCCGTCGTGCGCGATGCCCCCGAAGGTGGGCTGGATGCGCGCTTCGCTGAAGCCTTGCGCATCCAGCACCTCGAGGTACTGGTCATCGGTATAGGCCGCATACGAAGCTGCCCAGCGCTGAACGTCGGCGGTTGCGGCATCCACGACCCAGTGCCGCACTGTCGCAGCACTGCGAGCTTCGTGCCAGGACGATTCCGACAGGTACAGGTGCGGGCGCTCGGAGAACAACCCCGATTGGGTAGCGTACCACGCCCGTGGCTCACAGCCCATCTGGCGGATCAACGCGGGTGCGGCCTAAGTTTTTGCGCGGTAGCTGATCGGGGCGCGCCAGGAGTGGGCAGCGGTGGGCTTGCCGTTGATCTTGGCCGGCGGTGATTTGGTCATCGCTGGTGGTGGCGGTTGCAGCCTGGTCCCGACGGTGTGGGTTCTCCGGCGCTCGGGCAGCCGGCAGCGAGCGTACTTGCGGCGTGAGGCGTGAGTGATTGTTGTCCAGCGCGAGTCCCAGAGCGCATTGGCGGAGAGACAGCGGAGGGCAGCCATCGGGCTGACGTTCTCCCGCTGCCAGTGTTTGCCGGCTCCTTTGAGCCTGTCTTCGATGACGACCTTATTGCCGCTCTCAGCAATGCCGCTGCCCACGGGATAGCCGCACTGGCGGAAGGCGGCGTAGCGCATGAGGTCGACGCGGCGCTCGATGTACTGGCGAGCGGCGCGGACCTCCTCCAGCTCCGCGGTGGCCTCCAGGCGAGCCAGCTCGGCCACCACTGCTTCCCCCTCACCTGCCCAGAGCCGGTCTGCCCAGGTGTTCGTCCATGCTGTGCAATCTGCACTGCCGCTGCCATACAGAGCTGCGCCGGCGTTATAGAGATAGCTGACGGCATGGGGCCAATCGATGATGTGCTGGGCGGTGGGGCAGTTCTCCTCGGCGAAGCCCTCCAACCAGAGCGCGCCATCGCTCACGAAGACGACCTCACGAGCAATGTCGGTGTTCCTGCGCGCCAGTTCAAGACGGCTCCCGGCGATGAAGGAGCGGGCATCGCTGAGCCTGGCGTAGTAGGAGAGGTCGCACGCGTGCGGACCATCCGGCGTCTGCTCGATGCGGGCCACCGCGAGGAGTTTCACCTCTTCCCAACTGCCATCGCAGAGCGACACCATGACTCCGTCTGCACTGACTTGCTGGAGGCGGTCGGCCATGCTCGCCACCGGCTGGGGACGATCCTTGTCCAGCGCCAGGGTGGCGGCCTCATCGAGTGCCACAGCGCTGCGTCCGTGGGCTTCAGTGATCCGTCGCACGCTGTCGGCCGCACAAGACACCCCCAGGAGCCTGCCAAGGACGTCCCGCGCTTCTCGAAACGACGTACAGGCCGTCCCGAGGAAGGTGATGTGTTCCACCAGGGTAGGCGTACAGGATTGCGAGCCCAGCCCAAGCTCTCTATCGAGGGGGAAAAAGCTCCAGCCCACAGGCTGGACACTGGGCGTAGGCGCGCCGTAAGCGCACCTCGCGATCGTGCGTTGTCAGTAAGGTCCGGCTGGCCTGACCTCGGCTGACGAGCGCGTGCTGGCACTCGGGACAGCCTGGTCGCTCCGATGCTGACTTGCCTGCAATCACGGCTGCCTCGCTGGCCATGGCCAGGTCGGTCAGCAGCTCGGCGCGCACCTTGCTCAGCCGTTCGTCCAGGGCGCGCTCGATTTCGGCCAGGGTTGCCCGGGGATGCTCTCTCCGCCAGTCTGATAGGGCCTCGGCGACATCGCCGAGGTTTCGCGCAGTCGTATCACTCACCGCCCTCGTGTCCATTGGCTCCTCGGCCGCCACCTCCCAATCATCGATCCGCTTACTCTCCTATGCAAAAACATACGCCGCACCCATATATAGGGAAAGACGGCTCTGCCTCGCCTCACGGTGCTCCACCGGTGTCCCCTGCACCGGGACGCGCGATGCAGCGATTTTCCTGTGGCCCGGTGAGACCGTACCCTTCGGTCAACGGGAGTTGCGGTATGGCAGTCACGGCCTGGGTCC
>JBGTIE010000643.1:0-2973 GCA_041745855.1 Lysobacterales bacterium
AGCGCTGGCCGACTGGCTGCGGGAACAGCCGGATCTGATCAGCCTGCATCTGCCAGCCGCCACTGCCATCCAACGGACTGCGCCAACCCCAGGACGGCCCCCAACGAAACTACGCCCCACCCAGACAGAGGCCACACCCTCGGCCGGCTTCCAGCATTTGTTAAACCAATTTATGGCGACTACGCCGAGGGCATCCGACCCCTATGCTGCAATCCCAGCGCAGCCGCGATCGCCAAACATGTCGCTCGACCACCTGGCCCGCCTCGAAGCCGAGGCGATCCACATCTTTCGCGAAGTACACGCCGAGGCCGAGCGCCCGGTGCTGCTGTATTCGATCGGCAAGGACAGCGCGGTGCTGCTGCATCTGGCGCTGAAGGCCTTCTATCCGGCGCGCCTGCCGATGCCGCTGCTGCATGTGGACACCGGCTGGAAGTTCGCGGCGATGTATTCCCATCGCGACCGCATCGCGCGCGAGGGCGGGCTGGATCTGATCGTTCACACCAATGCCGATGGCGTGGCCCGTGGCATCAACCCTTTCGACCACGGCGCCGGCCTGCACACCGACATCATGAAGACCCAGGCGCTGAAGCAGGCGCTGGATCGGTACGGTTTCGATGTCGCCTTCGGCGGTGCGCGCCGGGACGAGGAGAAATCGCGGGCCAAGGAACGCGTGCTGTCGCTGCGCAACGCCCAGCACCGCTGGGACCCGAAAACCCAGCGGCCCGAGCTGTGGCGGCTCTACAACGGCCGCAAGCGCAAGGGCGAGAGCCTGCGCGCCTTCCCAATGTCGAACTGGACCGAGGCCGACATCTGGCAGTACATCCGCCGCGAGGGCATCGAACTGGTGCCGCTGTACTTCGCCGCCGAACGCCCGGTGGTCGAACGCGACGGCGTGCTGATCATGGTCGACGACGAGCGCATGCCACTGCACGCCGGCGAAGTCCCGGTGCTGCGCAAGGTCCGCTTCCGCACCCTGGGCTGCTATCCGCTCACCGGCGCGGTGCCATCGGACGCGAGCGACCTGGACGCGGTGATCGCCGAGACGCTGGCTTCGCGCAGTTCCGAGCGCAGCGGCCGGGTGATCGACCACGACCTCAGCGCCTCGATGGAGAAGAAGAAGCAGGAGGGCTATTTCTGATGAGCGCGTCGATCCCGAATGGCCCGAACCCGACCACCCTGAACGCGCCAGAGACCGACCTGCTGCGCTTCCTCACGTGCGGCAGCGTCGATGACGGCAAGAGCACGCTGCTCGGCCGCCTTCTGTACGAATCGCAGCAGATCTTCGAGGACCAGCTCGCCACGTTGACCCACGAATCGCGCCGCATCGGCACCCAGGGCGAGGCGCTCGATTTCGCGCTGCTGGTCGATGGGCTGGAGGCCGAACGCGAACAGGGCATCACGATCGACGTCGCCTACCGCTACTTTGCCACCCCGCGTCGGCGTTTCATCGTCGCCGATACGCCCGGCCATGAGCAGTACACCCGCAACATGGTCACCGGCGCTTCCAACGCCGAACTGGCCGTGCTGCTGGTCGACGCGCGCAAGGGCGTGCTGACCCAAACCCGCCGGCACGCCTATCTGGTCCACCTGCTCGGCATCCGGCAGGTCATCCTGGCGGTCAACAAGATGGATCTGGTCGACTGGTCCGAATCGGTCTACAAGGAGATCTGCGAGGATTTCCGCGCCTTCGCCGACAGCCTAGGCATGGGTCGGGTGCATTCGATTCCGCTGTCCGCGTTGACTGGCGACAACCTGCGCACGCCCGGGGAACACAGCGATTGGTACCACGGCGCCACTCTGTTCGGCCTGCTCGAAAGCCTGCCGGTCAATCCCGAAGGCGAGCGCGAACGCCCGTTCCGGCTGCCAGTGCAATGGGTCAGCCGCCCCAACCAGGATTTCCGAGGCTACGCCGGCACGCTGGTCGGCGGCCATGTGGCGGTCGGCGATCGCATCCGCGTGCAACCTTCCGGTCGGCAGGCGCAGATCGCCCGCATCGTCACTGCCGACGGCGACCTGGCCGAGGCGATCGAGGGCCAGGCGGTCACGCTGACCTTGAATGAGGACATCGACATCTCCCGCGGCGATCTGCTCAGCGCCGCCGACGCACCCGCCGAAGTGGCCGACCAGTTCGAAGCCGCGCTGGTCTGGATGCACGAGACCCCGCTCTACCCCGGCCGCAGCTACCTGCTCAAACTCGCCACCAGCACGGCTCGATTGCAGATCGGCGAAATCAAGTACCGCATCAACGTCAACACGCTCGAGCACATCGCCGCCACCACGCTGGAACTCAACGACATCGGCGTCGTCACGCTGTCACTGGACCGCCCGATCGGCTTTGATCCCTACACCTCCAACCGCGACACCGGCGGCTTTCTGGTCATCGACCGCGAGAGCGGCCAAACCCTCGGCGCCGGCATGATCAGCTTCGCCCTGCGACGCGCGCATAACATCCACCGTCAGGCACTCGACGTCGACAAGGCCCTGCGCGCCAGCCTCAAGAGCCAGCGCCCCTGTGTGCTGTGGTTCACCGGCCTGTCCGGCGCCGGCAAGTCGACCATCGCCAACGCGGTGGAAAAGCGCCTCGCCGCGCTCGGCCAGCACACCTACCTGCTCGACGGCGACAACATCCGCCACGGCCTCAACCGCGACCTCGGCTTCACCCCCGAGGACCGGGTCGAGAACATCCGCCGCATCGCCGAAGTCGCCCGCCTGATGGTCGACGCCGGCCTGATCGTTCTGACCGCCTTCATCTCTCCCTATCGGGCCGAACGAGACCTCGCCCGCAGCCTCCTCGGCGAGGCCGAGTTCATCGAAATCCACGTCGACACCCCGCTGGCCGAAGCCGAACGCCGCGATATCAAGGGCCTCTACGCCAAAGCCCGCCGCGGCGATTTGAAAAACTTCACCGGCATAGACTCGCCGTACGAAGCCCCGCTGGACCCGGAGCTGCGACTGGATACGACTGTGCTGAGT
>JBGTIE010000644.1:0-5067 GCA_041745855.1 Lysobacterales bacterium
GCGTCGCTGTCGGTGTAGGCAGGGCCGGCGTGGCAGCGCTGACAATTCAGCTGGCCAAACAGCAGCCGGCCGGCCTGGCCGTCGGCGCTGAGCGTGCCGTCGGCGTTGCGATGGGGTGAGCGGTCGTCTACGTCCAGGCTGCCGACATAGGCGGCCAGCGCGTCCAGATCGGCCGAGAAACCAGCCTTGCTTGGGCCGAGCGGATGGTCGCGGCCATCGGCGAAAAAGTCGGTGTCGTCCATGAAGCCGATCCCGCCAAACAGATTGCGGATCGGCCCTTCGAAATCCTGGATCTCGTCGAAATTGCCGCTCCAGTGGACCAGACCGCGGCCCGTCCCGGCGCTGCCGAGCAGGCTGGTGGTGTTGCGCAGGCCTTCGCCGAGTTGGGTGAAGTCCCACACCCAACCGTCGCCGCGCCCATCCAGGTGACAGGCGCCGCAGCTGGTGTAGCTGTCCTGCCCCATCCGCACATCCATCGCGTTGTAGAAGATGCGCTTGCCGAGCAGGACTTCGGCGTCCAGCGGCTCAAAGCTGGTGGTCGCAATCGCGCCAAGCGCCAGCGCCGGACTGATGCCGTCGGTCAGCATGTCTGCCACGCTGTAGACACTCAGCTGGCGCGACAGGAAGTCATGCACGAACAAACGGCCGGTCTGCGCATCGAAGGCCAGCGCCCGCGGCGCGCGGCCCACGGCCAGCTCCGCCAGCACGCGGCGATTCCACGGATCGAGCACCCGGACCTGGTTGTTGGTCTCCAGCGCGGCAAACAGATGGCTGCTGCCGGGCGGCAGCAACAAGGCGGAAACGCGCCCCGCGTCATCCAGATCCATCCGCGCCGGGACCAGCTCGGTAGCCAACTCGGCATCGATACGACCGACCAACGAGCGCAGCACGCTTTCGAAGTTGAGCGGCTGACCTTCGCGGAACAGCCCGCGCAGGATGTTGTCCTTCTTGCCGCCGTACCACAGGCTGGACCCATCCTCGGCCAGCGCCAAGGCGCCGATGTAATTCGGCAGGCCACGGGCGGCGGTGCCCGAGTCGGGCGAGGTGGTGTCCAGCGGCAGCGCGATCGGAACGGCCGCGGCAAAGCCAGGCAGGTCGATCCGCCACACGCTCCCCTGCTCACCGCGACTGACCAGCCCGCTGACATACAGCGCGTCCTGATCGCCGCTCAAGGTCAGCGCGTGCACGTGTTCGGCCAGCTCCAGCACGCCATCTGGCTGGCCAGTCGCGGCGACAAAGCGCTGCACCCTGCCGCTGCCGGCGAGCACCACATAACCCCAGCCGGCGCTATCAAACAGCAGCGCCACCGGCCGCGCGCCGTAGTCCAGATCCATTGTGCCGACGACCGTGCGGCTGACCGGATCGATCCGAGCAAGCACGTCGATGGCCTGCAAGCTGACCCAAACCTGGCCGGCGTCGTCGAGCGCCAGCGCGGTCGGATCGGCACCGACCTGGATCTCGTCGATGAGACTCGCGGAATCGACATCGATCACGCTGACGCTGGCGTGGTCGGGATTGACCACCCACAACTCGCGCCGAGTCTGGTGCAGCAGCAGCTGACTGGAAGAGATCGCAGCTGCCGCCGGCGGCAATCGCACCACCAGCACCTTGGTCGCGCTGGCCAGGCCCAGCGTCGGATGGCGTACCTGAAGCAACAACGTATAGACGCCGGCCTGGCCGTAGACGTAGTTGATATCGGCCGCGGGCAGCCAGTCAGTGCGCGGGGTGCCGTCGCCGAAGTCCCAGCGATACTCCAGCGCGCCACCGGCCGAGGCACTGGCGTCGGCATTGAAGTGGACCGGCTGGCCGCGCAGCAGCGGCGATTCCGGCGTGTTGGCGATACCGTGAATCACGACCTGTGCCAGCGCTGGCGTCATGACCATTGAGGCCAGCCAGCACAGCGCCGGAATCGTCCAGCGCCTGGCGCGGCCGCGCACGATCACGGTTCGAAGCCGTCCTCGAACAGCTCATCGGTCAGGACAATGGTCGCGCCGGTGGCGAAGCGGAAGCTGAACTCCGCCACCGCGTTGCCGGCCACATCGCGCACGCCACCGCCGACCAGGCGCAGCTCGTAGGTCGTATTCGGTTGCAAGCGTTCGTCCGGCGTGATGTTGACCACGCCGTAGCTGGTATGGATCACCACGGTCGCAAGCGGCGCGCCACCGACCGGACGCAGCTGAATCGTCTGCGAGTTCACGCTGGTCGCGTCGAGTGTCTCGTTGATGACCAGGCCAACCACCGTGTCGCGCGATTGCAGCACCGCATTGGGCCGCGGCAGGTGGTAGCCGACCGTCGGCGGGGTCGTGTCCAGCCCGTTCTGGTGCGCAAACAGGAACGAGCGCGAGTTGTCCGTTTCCGAGCTCGACGCCAGCACCATATGACCGAGCGGGATCCACTGGAAATCACCGGCGCAACAGGGGTTTGGCGTGAACACCTGAGTGACCTGGCGGGTGACCATGTTGTACTTGGTGCCACGGCCGAAACGCCCGGCGAAGGCAAAGTCGTCCTGAAAATGGGCATAGCGACCGGGCAGGTCGTCGAAGGGGATCGTGTGCACCAACTGCAGGTTGGTGGGATCGGAAAAATCGATCACCAGCGCGTTGGCATTCTGCGCAGGGCCGTTGGTGTTGTCGCCGAACATCAATACCAGATAGTGGCGCCAGACCTGCCAGGCATTGGTGTACTGACGGTAATTGCCGATCAGCCGGTCGAGCAGGACCGGCTGGGCCGGGTTGGAAATATCGAACACCGCCACCCCATCCTGCGAGTCCGACGGAGTCAGAAACAACAGATTGCCCAGCCGCCAGTGATTGGCCGAAGCCATGCTCGCCATCTGACGCACGTTGGCCTCGGACACCAGCGGCCACCAGCCGACGCGCGCATCAACGATGGTATTGCCGAAGTGATAGGGATAGGTATCGAGCCAGTTGCCCGGCCAGCCCAGCGGCGGCTGCGCCTGGAAACTGCCGACATTGCTGGTCTGCTGGGTCGGCGCGAGCATGTTTGAGAGATTCTGGAAGGGCTGCGGGGCGGCGTCTCCCAGTTCGGGGATCCAGTAGCTGCGCCAGAACATGTCCCCCACCTTGCCCCAGGTATGGCCATTGACGCCGACCGGGAAGGTCCGTACCAGCTGCGGCGACTGCGGATTGGAGATGTCGTAAGTCCAGGTGGCCTGATTCTCGGTCCCGCCCAGATACAGATAGCCCCGATGGAAAGTGGTGATGCGCCCGCCGTGGTTCCAGCTGCTCAATTGCGTACCGGCCGGCCAGGTTTGGGTCGGCAGACCCTGCGCGAATGCCGTCTGACTGATCAGCAGCAGGCCTGCCAGCATGAGGCCAGTGCGGCCGATTCCAAATATCGTGTTCTGCATTCCCCTCTCCTTACAATCGACAGTCGATAGCCGCCTCGCCGACCTGATCGACCGTTTTCACAATACTGTACGCGGTCGGAAGTGTAAGCGGGCCAGCTGTTCAGGGTTGTGCGTTGTCTGGCAATCGGGGTCGCTCTTCCTGGGACCGCGGGCGTCCCGCCCGCAGGCAACAATTGGCCGCACTGCCACAAAATGTCGCGAGCCATGACCAGCCTTGACGGGCGTCCCGCCCAAGCACTTGCTCTTCCCTGGGACCGCGGGCGTCCCGCCCGCAGGCAACAATTTGCGGCGCGTCGGCGAAGTGCCCGATGCAATGGCCTACTTAACCCAGGCGTCCCGCCTACGCACTGCTCTTCCCTGGGATCACAACCTTGAAGACGTCGATGGCCATCGGAACCTGAGGTACACCGTAGCCTGCGGGCGGGACGCCCGCGGTCCCAGGAAGAGCGACTGCCGCTGCTCTTCACCGGCTACTGGAACTGGCCACTGGTACCGCTCTTCTGACCCCTCAGCCCTCAGCCCTGCTCTCCCCCTAACGCCCCCGCAAAAACAACCCATCCAGCTCACGCATGCTCAGCGCGGTCCAGGTTGGGCGGCCGTGGTTGCACTGGCCGGAGCGCTCGGTCTGTTCCATGTCGCGCAGCAACGCGTTCATCTCCGGCACGCTCAGGCGCCGATTCGCGCGGACCGAGCCATGACAGGCGGCGGTAGAGAGCAACTCGTTGCGACGCTCTTCGGCCCGCGCCAGACTGCCGCGCTCGCGCAGGTCGGCGAGCAGATCGCGCAGCAGGGCCTCGACGTCACCTTTGGCGAGCATCTCCGGCACGGCGCGGATGCGCACGCTTTCCGGACCTGCGCGCTCGATCTCGAAACCGAGCTCGGCAAAAGCGGCGCTTTCGCGTTCGGCCAGCTCGGCCTCGGCCGGACTGACCGCCAACTGCCGTGGCACCAGCAGGGGCTGCACCCGCAGCCCCTGCTGCTCGACTGCCTGTTTCAGCCGCTCGTAGGTGATCCGCTCGTGCGCGGCGTGCATGTCGACGATGATCAGTCCCTGCGCGTTCTGGGCCAGGATGTAGACACCGGCCAGTTGGGCCAGGGCGTAGCCTAGCGGCGGAATGGCATCATCATCGGTGCCATCGGGCGGCGATGACCCTGACGTGTACAAGCCGGCGGCCGCTCCCGACGCACCATCCGCACCCGCGGCACCGTGGTCGCTATCGCCATACAGCTCCTGATAGCCGCGCAAGCTCTCGCGGACCTGGCCCAGACCGAGTCGCTGCTGCGGCGCGTAGCCATAGGGTCTGAATCCGGATGCTGGTGATTCAGCGGTGAGCGTCGTATCAGGATCAGCCGCGCTGGCGCCACCCGGGCGCTGGCTGGCGAGCGCTTCGTGCAGACTGCGATAGAGAAAGTCGTGCACCAGCCGGCCATCGCGAAAACGCACCTCGTGCTTGGCCGGATGGACATTCGCATCGACCCGCGCCGGGTCCAGACTCAGGTGCAGCACATAGACCGGATGGCGGCCGTGGTAGAGCACGTCGGCGAAGGCCTGCCGGACCGCGTGGCTGACCAACCTGTCGCGCACGTAGCGACCGTTGACGAAGAAAAACTGCAGATCGGCCTGGCTGCGCGCGGCGGTAGCCGGCGCGACCCAGCCGTGCAGCGCCAGCCCGGGGCCTTGCTGGCTGAGCTGCAGG
>JBGTIE010000645.1:0-2100 GCA_041745855.1 Lysobacterales bacterium
GGCGCTCGGTGTGCATGGCATCACTCCCGCTGACGCAGCAGCGCATCGCGCAGCTTCGCAACCACCTCGTCGATCAGCACGCGCCGGTCGTCGCGGCATTTGTCGGTCATGTGCACATAGCGCGCCGTGGTCTTCGGGCAGTGTAGACGCCGATCCAAACCCGACCATATATGGCGATTTCAGATGCCCAGTGTGCCGGAGGCGATCGAGTGGGGATGCCTGTTGGGGTGGATGGGCGCGGCGGCCGGGGCTGACGGCGGGGGCGTTTCGGGGTAGACAGTGCTACGCCGGTAGAAAACGGCGGTATCGGGTCTAAACGACCAAGCCAGCCCCGATACCGCCCACACCACCACCCGAGGGCGGCGGCGACAGTATGTCGTTGCGGTGTCGCTCAGGTCCAGTGGCATCGGCAGGGGATGGCCGATGGACCGCTCTGCTCGATTGTTCCTCTGCGTGACTTGCCGGCGGCAGCGTCTGATCTGTTCGCGCTGTGATCGCGGTCAGCGCTTCTGCGGGAAAGTGTGTGCCGAGCAGGCGCGTACGGCGTCATTACGGGCGGCCGGGCAGCGCTATCAAGCCAGCCGTCCAGGCCGCTTCAGTCATGCGGCGCGCCAGCGTCGCTATCGGGCACGCTGCAAGAAAGTGACGCATCACGGTTCCGCTGCGATCACGGTCACGGTCTCATCGCCACCGGTGCTTCCTGCAGCCACGGCGCAGGTTGTTCTGCCGATCAGCCTGCCGTCGACGCGACCGATGGCTCTGCTGATTCGCTGTCACGTCTGTGGCCAGGCATGTTCGCCCTTCATTCGCCGTCGCTGGTTGCGCTACAGCCGCCGGATGGGTCGGCGCTGGCGTGATCGCCATCCCTGATTGACCGCAAGGAGCCCGCGTTGACCATCTCATCGGATCTGCAAGCCCAGATTCTGCGCTATCACCTGGCCGAAGACTGGCCGGTCGGCACGATCTGCCGTCAGCTCGGCGTGCATTACGACACCGTCCAGCGGGTGCTGGCCCAGCACGGGGTGCCGCGGGCCGCGCGGTTGCTGCGGCCATCGCGGATCGAGCCCTATCTGCCCTTCATCCAGGAAACCCTGGCCAAGTTCCCGCGGCTGACCGCGGCGCGGTTGTATGCGATGGCCAGCCTGCGCGGTTATGTCGGCAGCGCCAGTCATTTCCGCCATCTGATCACGACCGTCCGACCGCGTGCGCCGGCCGAGGCGTACTTGCGATTGGCCACGCTTCCCGGTGAGCAGGGACAGGTGGATTGGGCCCACTTCGGTTCAATGAACATCGGCCGAGCGGTGCGTCCGTTGATGGCCTTCGTGCTGGTCCTGAGCTATTCGCGGCGGATCTTCCTGCGCTTCTATCTGGACGCGCGGATGGAGAACTTCCTGCGTGGACATCAGGCCGCCTTCGACGCCTGGGCCGGTTCGCCCCGGGTGCTGCTGTACGACAACCTGAAATCCGCCGTCCTGGAACGGCGCGGCGAGGCGATCCGCTTTCATCCCACGCTGCTGGAATTCTCGGCGCACCACGGCTACGAACCGCGGCCGGTGGCGGTGGCGCGCGGCAACGAGAAGGGGCGAGTCGAGCGGGCCATCCGCTTTGTGCGCGACAACTTCTGGCCGGCCCGATCTTATCG
The DNA here is from genome assembly GCA_041745855.1 of Lysobacterales bacterium. Lineage (GTDB taxonomy): Bacteria > Pseudomonadota > Gammaproteobacteria > Xanthomonadales > SZUA-5 > JAWLAT01. Next base: position 1,643 of record JBGTIE010000645.1, read on the forward strand.
AGATCTGGACGATCTGAACGCCCAGGCCCACGCCTGGTGCAGTGGTCCGGCGCTGGACCGGCCGTGGCCGCAAGATCGCCGTCAGAGTGTGCGTGAGGCCTTCACCGAAGAACGTTTGCTGGCCTTGCCGCACAACCCCTTTCCTACCGATGAGCAGATCGTGGTCCGCGTCGGCAAGACGCCCTATGTGCGCTTTGATCGCAACGACTACTCCGTGCCGCACACCCATATCCGGCGCAGCCTGACCGTCCTGGCCAGCCCCACCGAGGTCCGCGTGCTTGATGGCGTCGCGCTGATCGCTCTACACCGGCGCAGTTATGACCGCGCCGCGCAGATCGAAGACCCGACGCACATCGAGGCGCTGATCACGCACAAGCGCGCGGCCAGCGCCCATCGCGGTATCGATCGCCTGGCCGCCGCCGTCACCAACAGCCGCGATCTGCTCAGCGCCGCCGCCG
>JBGTIE010000646.1:0-3108 GCA_041745855.1 Lysobacterales bacterium
GCGCGCGCGGGCGGTGGCCGCGTCCAGCAAGCGCGGTTCGGCGCGCAGGATGTCCCATGCGAAATCGCTGATCAACACCAGCCGGCCCAGCTTCTCGCGCGCCTGGCCCGGCAGCAGCAGGCCAGCGTCTCGTTCGAATTCATGCAGGCGCTCGGCGACGAAGTCGTCCAGCAGCGGCGAACGTCGCGGCGATGGCCGCAGCGGCAGCGCCTTGTTCGGTCTGGACTTGCGGGTGCGGGACCGATGGCGAGCCATCATCCACCCAGGCCGGCGGCCAACAAGGGTTCCAGCTGCCGCATCAAATCACGCTCGTTCAATTCACCATAGCGCCGCCAGACGATCTCGCCGCGCCGATCGATCACCACCGTGTAGGGCAGCACCGAGCGCAGATTGCCGTAGCGCCGCCCCAGATCGCTGCGGCCTGGCTCATTAAGCAGGTGCAGGAAACCGGCCGGATAGCGCTCCAGAAATCGTCGCACGCTGGTCTCATTGTCCTCGGCGATACCGATGATCGTCAGCCCGCGCGCCTCGTGCTCGCGCTGCACCTTGGCCAGCATCGGCAGTTCGCGCACGCACGGCGGACACCAGGTGGCCCAGAAATTGAGGACGATGACCTGACCTTCGAACTCCGAAGGTCGTCGCATCTGACCATCCAGCGCTGGCAGCTCGAAATCCTCAAAGCGCGCACCCTCCCGCAAGGTATCGCTGGGCGTCATCGACAGCCAGCCCCCCAACGCAAAACCCACCAGCCCGGCGATGGCGGCAAGAATGACGATGTAGGTGCTGGTGCGATCCATGCGTGGGGGATCCGGGGCGAGAGTGGGTCGGCAAGGATACCCGCAAGGGCCCGGGGCAAAGGGCTCAGGGCCCAGGGCCCAGGGCCCTTGTCCTTTCAGCCGCGGTGCTCCGGTGCCCTCGCTCTCCCACCCTACAGCTGGATCTTCCGCTGCATCGGCGGATAACACACGCTGTTCTCCTTGCAGCCCTGCATCCGCACGAGCAAGGTCATCGGCGCGGCGGGATCGGCGCGCTTGCTGATGCTCAGCGGAACTTCGATCTGGCCGTAGTAGATCGCGACGGGGCCGAAATGCTCGTCGTGATGGGCCACCGCCTGCGGCCAGGCGGGGGTCAGGCTGGCACCTTCCTCGTTCTCGATCAGGAAACGGCCCTTGTCGCGATAGAGGTAGTAGCCATCGGGCATCGTGAAGCGCACCAGCAACTCGTCCCCGCCCATCGCCACCGCCTCCACCTTGAAGGCTTCCTCGTCCGGCAGCGGCACATCGTCACCCAGGGCCGCGGTGGTGCTGAAGTTCGGCACGTCGCTAGCAATCGGCGGCGCATCGGCCTGGGCACAGCCCATCGTCAGCAGCAACAGCAAGGGGCCGAGCAATCTGGTCCAATGAAACATCGGGCAACTCCATGGCTACGAACGGACGGCCGCGCTGCGGCAGCTTCGCTCAGACCGCGAATCAAGCCGCAGGTTCCGCAAATTGGTCAACAATCCGGAGATTCAATAGTCGGGAGTCGGGAGTCGGGAGCCGGGAGTTGGGAGTTGGGAGTTGGGAGTAACAGCAAGAGCACTGACCAGAACCAGTTCGAAATCGGGAACATCAGCGGGTGAGAGTCAAACTGATGTTTCCGCGGCGGTTTGGAGCAATCTGAGCGGTGGGGTCGTACTCGTACTCAGCATCGCGGTACTCGTACTCGTACTCGAAGCCATCAAGCTGCTTTCGGGTACGAGTACGAGTACGAGTACGAGTACGAGCAGGATAGTCGGCGACCAATGTCGGCGGCTTTTCCTGATCCTTCGGCCCTCAGCCCTGTTCTCGGTGAGCGGTGCATCAACAATTCGACTCGGCCCCGGGGTCCACCGCCTCGACCACCCATTGCAGATAGCCTTCCAGGCCCAAAGAGACGGGTACCGCGAGTACTTCCGGCACGCTGTAGGGGTGATGCTCACGAAGATGCTGCTCCAGCCGCGGATAGGCCTCCGCGGTGGTCTTGATCAGCAGCAGCGACTCGCTGTCCTGCTGAACCTGGTCCTGCCAGCGATAGATGGACTGCACCTGCGGCAGCAGGTTGACGCATGCCGCCAGTCTGGCCTCAACCAGTTGCCGGGCAAGTACCGGAGCGACCTCAAGCGGGCAGGTACACAGGACGACGAGGATGGACATCGAAAGTTCCAGTGGCCTGTTCCAGTAGCCAGTTTAAGGGCACAGGGCCCAGGGCACAGGGCACAGGGCCCAGGGCGCGCACAGGGCCCCGTGCACAGGGCAGAGCCAAGAAGAGCGGTGGCCGTGCGCGTAGGATGTCGGTGAGCGCCTCGAGCCGCACCACAAGGGTCCGAAGGGCTACGGCCGTACGCGTAGGCTGAGAGGATCAGGCGTAGCTGCCCTGTGGCACCAACCGGCGCCCGCGAATGGCGGCGACCAGACTGACTTGCGGCGGTGCATTCAAGCTGAACCGACATTCCTGACAGGCCAGTCGCAGCAGCCGGGCACTTTCGTCGGCGTCGACATAGCCGGCCAGCAGCAGCGCGACCTCGACATCTTCACCGCGACGCAGGACCGACTCGATCTGCGTGCCGGGCAGGTCGCAAGACGGTCGCCAACCGAGGCTCTGCGCCCAGCCCTGCAATTCGGTAATCGAGCGCGCCAGCCGATCCAGGCAGGCATCGAGACTGACATCACTCGAGCCCAACCGCTGCAGGCTGGCGGAAACACGGGTAAAAGCTTCGCGGCGCATGGTCAGTCCCTCGGCTGTTACCGGGTACTGTCCTTCGGGCGATGAATCTCTCACCAAACACAGGGCTGAGGGCTGAGGGCTGAGGGGTCAGGGAAAGCCGGCAACACTGAGGTCGCCGGTGTTTGATGCTCCAATAAGCGCACCGACCCGGGGCGACTGGACTCTCACCAAACACAGGGCTGAGGGCTGAGGGCTGAGGGCTGAGGGCTGAGGGTGTACGGCCGGCGACATGTGTGCTTCGGGCCCGGACCGGGACGGTCACAACCACTGCAGCACCGCCAACCCCATCGCCCGCTCCACCAGTGGGCGCTGCAGGGCGGGGCTCAGGTCCATCGCGGCGAAACCGGCCGCGGCGATGGGGTC
>JBGTIE010000647.1:0-1505 GCA_041745855.1 Lysobacterales bacterium
TCGAAGGCGGCGCGGAGATCGAGGCCTTCGGCGGCACGGTCAATCTGGGCGCGGTCGACATCGAGCGACCACTCGGACCGGCGCCGGCGATCAGCGGTGGCTTCGAGTTCAGTGGGCTGGACCTGGCCGGCGTCACCCAGGCTTTTGGCTTTGGCGAGATCGAAGGGGCGCTCGATGGCTACGTGCGCGACCTGCGTTTGCTGTCCGGCAAGCCGGTCGCATTCGACGCATGGCTCGCCAGCAGCGAGAACTATCGCGGTCCGAAGCTGATCAGCCAGCGCGCGGTCGACAATCTGTCGGCCGTCGGCGGTGGGCCGGGCGGCGCGATGTCACGCTCCTTTCTGCGCGTATTCGAACGCTTTCGCTACGACGCCATCGGCCTGGGTTGCAAGCTGGAAAAGGGCATGTGCCTGATGCGCGGCCTGGAACGCTCCAACGGTGGCTTCCTGATCGTCCGCGGCGCCAGCCTGCCGCGCATCACCGTGATGGGCCACGCCACTCGGGTCAACTGGACCAGTCTGGTTTCGCGGTTGGTAGCGGCGACCCGAAGCGAGGGGCCGATTGTCGAGTAGGGTAGTTCCAGAAGCAGTTCCAGTAGCCAGTTCCAGTAGCCAGTGTAGAGCGCTCTCTCGCAAGCGCGGACTTATGCCCTTGCCCTCGCTCTTGCGCTTGACTGGAACTGGAACTAGCCACTGGAACCGCTCTTCTGGGCCCTGGGCCCTGGGCCCTGGGCCCTGAGCCCTGGGCCCTTGGCTCCCCCAGCCATTGCCCATTCACTCTCCACCCTGCACCATTGCGCCGGAAGTACCCCCAAAGTCACTGGAGTTCGAACATGCGCTGGATATGGATGAGCTTGACGGCTGCTTGCGTGCTGGCGGCCTGCGTCACGATCAATGTCTACTTTCCGGCCGCGGCGGCCGAAGAGGCGGCGGATCAGTTCATCGACGAAGTCATTGGCCCCAAGGGTGCGGCCGCGAACGGCGGTGGCGGCTGGGCCTTCAGTTTCAGCCTGATCTCCAGCGCCCATGCGCAGGCGGACATCGATATCAATACGCCGGCGATCCGGGAGATCCAGGCGCGCATGAGCGAGCGTTTCAAGAGCACGCTGGAGGCGCAGTTCGACGCCGGTGCGGTCGGCTTCACCCATGACGGGCTGGTCGAGGTCCGTGATGCGGCGGCCATTGCGCTGGCCCAGCGGGCGAGGGTCAATGCGGCGGTCGCCGAAGACAATCGCGATCGCAATGCGGTCTATCGCGAGATCGCGGTGGCCAATGGCCATCCGGAGTGGGAAGCCGAAATCCGCCAGACCTTTGCCCGCCGCTGGCTCGAACGCGCGCGCAGCGGCTGGTATCACAAGGATGCGCAGGGCAACTGGCAGCGCAAGTCCTGACCGCGGTGGAGTTGTCCATCACCGACCTGATCCATGACGGTCGGGGAGTGGCCCGCGGCGTAGACGGCAAGACCGTCTTCGTCGCTGGCGCCTTGCCCGGCGAACGGGTCATGGC
>JBGTIE010000648.1:0-3956 GCA_041745855.1 Lysobacterales bacterium
GACGGCAGCAGCCCGATCCGGCTCGATCCGCCGCGCGGCGTGCTGCTGCTGGGCGTGCAGGGCTGCGGCAAGAGCCTGGCCGCCAAAGCGATTGCCGGCGGCTTCGGCGTACCGCTGCTGCGATTGGAAATGGCCAGTCTCTACAACAAGTATCACGGCGAAACCGAGCGCAACCTGCGCGAGGCAATCGAGCGCGCCGATCAGATGGCGCCGTGCGTGCTGTGGGTGGACGAAATCGAAAAGGGCCTCGCCGGTGGCAGCGCCGACGACGGCGTGTCGCGCCGGGTGCTCGGCTTCCTGCTGACCTGGATGGCCGAGCGCAAGCATCCGGTGTTCCTGGTGGCCACCGCCAACGCGATCGAGCAGTTGCCGCCGGAGCTGCTGCGCAAGGGGCGCTTCGACGAAATCTTCTTCGTCGATCTGCCGGATGCGGCGGTCCGTGTGGATATCCTGCGCCTGCACCTGCAGCGGCGCGAACTGGCCCCGGAAGATTTCGATCTGGCCCGGTTGGCCGAACTGAGCGACGGCTTTTCCGGCGCCGAGCTGGAACAGGCCGTGGTATCGGCCCTGTACGCCGCCCATGCCGACAGCGGCATGCTCAGCGACGCCCATCTGCAGGCCGAACTACGCCGCACCCGACCCTTGAGCGTGGTCATGGCCGAGAAGGTGCAGGCGTTGCGCGAATGGGCGCGAGGCCGGACGGTGTCAGCGGATTAAATTAAGGGCGGCGCCGTCGGGTAAGAGTCCAGTCGCCCCGGGGCCGGTGCGCTTATTCGCGCATCAAACACCGGCGACCTCGGTGTTGCCGGCTTTCCCTGACCCCTCAGCCCTCAGCCCTGTGTTTGGTGAGAGAGTCAGACTGATATTTCCGCGCCAGTTCGAAGCGATCTGCGCAGTGGGGTCGTACTCGTACTCAGCATCGCGGTACTCGTACTCGTACTCGAAGCCATCACGCTGCTTTCGAGTACGAGTACGAGTACGAGCGTCAACAACTGCGTAAACGCGCGCCACTTCCCTGTCACATTGGTCGCCTTGCCGCTAGACTCAGGCAGATGGACGCAGGCGCTTTTCGCGTATGCGCACAACGACCCTGGAGGGAGGGCGTAGTGAAGCCTACCGATATCGGCCACCCGGATTACTTCCACAAGGTGGTGGATTGCCAATGGGCCTGCCCGGCGCACACGCCGGTGCCGGAATACATCCGGCTGATCGCGGCCGAGCGCTACGCCGACGCCTATCTGGTCAACTGGTACTCGAACGTGTTCCCAGGGGTGCTGGGGCGCACCTGCGATCGGCCTTGCGAGCCGGCCTGCCGGCGTGGAAGGGTTGAGGAGAATAACGGAGACAAGCCCGAACCGGTCGCGATCTGCCGACTCAAGCGGGTCGCCGCCGATCTGAAGGGCGATGTGCGGGCCCGATTGCCGGTCGCGAAAGCCAGCAACGGCAAGCGGGTGGCCTGTGTCGGCGCCGGACCGGCCTCGCTGACGGTTGCGCGTGATCTGGCTGCCGAAGGCTACCGGGTCACGGTCTTCGACGCGGACGCCCGTGCCGGCGGCTTCATCCGCAGCCAGATTCCGCGTTTTCGCCTGCCGGAAACGGTCATCGATGAGGAAGTCGGATACATCCTCGATCTGGGCGTGGACTTCCGCGGCGGCGCGCGGATCAACTCGCTGAAGGATTTGCTGGCACAAAACTTTGATGCGGTCTTCGTCGGTTGTGGCGCACCTCGCGGTCGCGATCTGGACCTGCCTGGCCGGAGTGAGGCCGCCGGCCAGATCCATGTCGGCATCGATTGGCTGGCTTCGGTTTCCTTCGGTCACATCGAGAAGGTCGGCCGGCGCGTGATCGTGCTCGGCGGTGGCAACACCGCGATGGACTGCTGCCGATCGGCCCGGCGACTGGGCGGTGACGAGGTCAAGGTCATCGTGCGCTCCGGTTTCGACGAGATGAAGGCCAGTCCATGGGAGAAGGAAGATGCCCAGCACGAGGGCATTCCGATCCTCAACTACCTGGTGCCTAAGGCCTTTCTGCACGAAGGCGGCCGGCTGACCGGGATGGCCTTCGAGCAGGTGCGCGCCGAGGTCGACGCCGACGGCCGGCGCAAGCTGGTGCCCACCGGTGAGCCCGATGTGATCCATGACTGCGACGAGGTGCTGATCGCGGTCGGGCAGGAAAATTCCTTCCCCTGGATCGAGCGCGACATCGGCATCGACTTCGACCGCTGGGGCCTGCCGGTGCTGAACGAAAGCACCTTCGAGTCCACCCGCAAGGGGGTGTTCTTCGGCGGCGACGCGGCGTTTGGCCCGAAGAACATCATCTGGGCGGTCGCCCACGGCCATGAAGCGGCGGTGTCGATCGACAAGCTGCTCAGCGGCGAGGACATGGCGCAGCGGCCGCCGCCGATGGTCACGCTGATGTCGCAGAAGATGGGCATCCACGAGTGGAGCTACGACAACGCGATCGCGCTCGATCCGCGCTACGCGGTGCCGTGGGCACCATCGGAGCAGACCCTGAAGCGAATCGATGTCGAGGTCGAACTGGGTTTCGATGCGAAGACCGCCTTCGCCGAGGCCGGTCGCTGCCTGAACTGCGATGTGCAGACGGTGTTTCTGAAGGACAAGTGCATCGAGTGCGACGCCTGCGTCGACATCTGCCCGACCGACTGCATCAGCTTCACGGCCAACGGCGAGGAAGCCGAGCTGCGCACGCAGCTGACCGCGCCGGCGCTGAACCTGACCCAGGACCTGTACGTATCGAGTGAGTTGAAGACCCGGCGGGTCATGGTCAAGGACGAGGACGTCTGCCTGCATTGCAGTCTGTGCGCTGAACGCTGCCCGACCGGGGCGTGGGACATGCAGAAATTCCTGCTCGAAATGACGCATGCTGGACCTGGCTGCCGCAGCCGCCAGGCCAGGGCGGCGTGAGCTTGATGTCATTGATGACTCAAGACACGCGACACCCTTTCGATCACGCACCGGACCTGCGCGCTTGAACCCGACTCCGACCCCTCCCGCTCCGATCGCCGCCGTCAACGACTTCGTAGTCAAGTTCGCCAACGTGAACGGCTCAGGGTCGGCTTCGGCCAACGAGTTGTTCGCCAAGGCGATTCTGCGCATGGGCGTGCCGGTCAGTCCGCGCAACATCTTCCCGTCCAACATCCAGGGCCTGCCGACCTGGTACGAGGTGCGCGTCTGCGAAGCCGGCTGGCTCGGCCGCCGCGGCGGGGTGGACCTGATGGTCGCGATGAATCCGCAGACCTGGGACGCCGATGTGGCCGAACTGGCGCCGGGCGGTTATCTGTTCTACGACAGTTCCAAGCCGCTGCCGGCCAGTCGCTTCCGCGACGACATCCACATCCTCGGCGTGCCGCTGACAGAGATCTGCAACCGCACCTACAGCGACGCCCGCCAGCGTCAGTTGTTCAAGAACATCATGTACGTCGGCGCGCTGTCGGTGCTGCTGGAGATGGATCCGGACGAGATCGAGCGCTTGTTCGGCGAGCAGTACAAGGGCAAGGAGAAGCTGCTCGACGCCAACCGCGAAGCGCTCAATCTGGGCCGCGACTACGCCCGCGATCATTTGCCGACGATCGGGCTGAAGGTACGCCGGGCCGACAAGGTGGGCGAACGAATCTTCGTCGATGGCAACACGGCCGGCGCCCTCGGATGCCTCTATGGCGGCGCGACCGTTTGCGCCTGGTATCCGATCACGCCATCGTCCTCGTTCGCCGAGGCCTTCGAGAAGTATTGCCAGAAGTATCGCGTCGATGCCGAAACCGGCGAACGGCGCTATGCGATCGTCCAGGCCGAAGACGAAATCGCTTCGATCGGCATGGTCATTGGCGCCGGCTGGAACGGCGCGCGGGCATTCACCGCCACCTCCGGGCCTGGCGTGTCGCTGATGAACGAGTTCATCGGCCTGGCCTATTTCGCCGAGATTCCGTGCACGATCGTCAA
>JBGTIE010000649.1:0-1701 GCA_041745855.1 Lysobacterales bacterium
AGCGTATCGACCACCGGCAGCGCGAGCAGCGCGCCAGCCGGCTCATCGGCCCAGGCGAACAACCGATCAAGCAGCTCGAGCCGCAGGCAGGGACGGGCGGCATCGTGCACCAGCACCGCGGTATCCGGCCCGACCGCTGCTGGCAGTGCAGCCAGTCCGGCCCGAACCGAGTCGGCGCGCTCGGCCCCGCCGATAACGCAGTGGACGCGCGGATCGCCCGCGATCGACAGCTGAGTAAAATGTGCATCGTCAGCGGCCAGCACGACAATCACCCCCTCGACCGCCGGATGCGCCAGCAGCCGTTCGAGCGTGTGTTCCAGGATCGTCCGGCCAGCCACCGACCAATATTGCTTCGGGCTGGCCGCGTCGAAGCGCAGTCCACGCCCGGCTGCCGGAACGATGACCCAGCTCACGGCTCGGGGTCTTCGACCGGGGTTGGCTCGGCCGCTGGCGCGCCGCGGCGCTTGGGTTCGACGACTTGGTAGTACTCCTCATCCGGGCCGATCATGCCGAGTTCCTCGCGGGCGCGCTCCTCGACTGCCTCGCGACCACTACGCAGGTCCTCGACTTCGGCCGCCAGTTCGGCATTGCGCTCGCTCAGCTTTTCGTTCTCGGCCTCCTGCGCGGCCAGATCGCGCTCCAGCTGCCACACCTGACGCATGCCGCCTTCGCCAAACCAGAGCCGAAACTGCAGCGCTACCAGCAGCAGCAACAGCACCAGCATGACCCAGCGCAGCATGCCTGTGTGCTCAGCCGGGCGACAGTCGGCCGAAAGCTCGCGCTCCGGCGTAGCGGGCGGCACTGCCCAGTGTTTCCTCGATCCGCAGCAACTGGTTGTATTTGGCGACTCGATCGCTGCGGCACAGGCTGCCGGTCTTGATCTGGGTGGCCGAGCTGGCCGCGGCCAGGTCGGCGATAGTGGTGTCCTCGGTCTCGCCGGAACGGTGCGACACCACCGCGGTGTAGCCGACGCGCGCCGCCAGCGCGATCGCGCCGAGGGTTTCAGTCAGTGTGCCGATCTGGTTCAGCTTGATCAGGATCGAGTTGGCGATGCCTTCATCGATGCCGCGCTGCAGCAACTCGGTGTTGGTCACGAACAGATCGTCGCCGACCAGTTGCACGCGCTGGCCGATGCGCTCGGTCAGCAATTTCCAGCCGCTCCAGTCGTCCTCGGCCATGCCGTCCTCGATGCTCAGGATCGGGTAGCGGGCGGACCAGTCGGCGAGCAGATCGACCATTTGGGCCGGACTCAGGCTGCGCCCTTCGGCAGCCAAACGATAGGCGCCGTCACGATAGAACTCGGTGCTGGCCACGTCCAGGCCGAGCCAGATCTGCTCACCGGCGCGGTAACCCGCCTTCTCGATGGCCGCCAGGATCACTTCGACGGCAGCCTCGTTGCTCGGCAGATCCGGCGCAAAGCCGCCTTCATCACCGACTGCCGTGGCCAGCCCGCGCGATTTGAGCACCGACTTGAGCGCATGAAAGATCTCAGTGCCGGCGCGCAGCGCTTCGGCGAAGCTGGGCAGGCCGACCGGCAGGATCATGAACTCCTGGAAATCAACGCTGTTGTCGGCGTGCGCGCCGCCGTTGATGATGTTCATCATCGGCACCGGCAGCTCGACCTTGCCGTCCCCGGCCAGGTGCTGCCACAGCGGCATGCCACGTCCGGCGGCGCTGGCATGGGCGGCCGCGAGCGAGACC
>JBGTIE010000650.1:0-2089 GCA_041745855.1 Lysobacterales bacterium
TGCGTCTTGCCGCTGCCTTCGGGCCCACAGAGCAGGATCGCTTGATCGCCCTCGCTTAGACCGGCGCGCAACTGCGCGAGGCTGTCGCAGTTGCTCAGGCCGGCGTGGTAGTCATTGAATCGACCGCCGTCGCGCCATCCCAGAGGCAGCCCCAGCTGGACCTGAGTCAAGCGTCGTCCCGCGTCGCCGCATGGGCCGCGTGTGGATGGGACGGTTCGGCCGCGACTGCATCGGCCAGGCTGGCGCCCACGGGCGACTCCGATGCAGTCTCGTCTCCATGTACATACAGCTCGCTCTGCAGGTAGCGTTCGTGCATATAACGCAGCCCGACCATCCCTACCGCCGCGACCGGCAGCGCCAGCAGTACTCCGAAGAAGCCGAACAACTGCCCGCCGGCCATGATCGCGAAAATCACCGCAACCGGATGCAGCCCGACCCGGTCGCCGACCAGCCACGGCGTCAGCACGAAGCCCTCGAGCATCTGTGCAATACCGAACACCACCAACACCAGCGCAAGGTGGAAAAGGTCCTGGTGCTGGACGAGGGCGGCAATCAGGCCGGCCCCCAGGCCGACGATCGTGCCCAGGTAGGGGATGAAACTGACCAGCCCGGCGCCGAGGCCGATCAGCAGGGCATAGTCCACACCGATTGCCCACAGGCCAACGGTGTAGATCGTCGCCAGTGCCGCCATCACCGTGAGCTGGCCGCGGAGAAAGCCGCCCAGGACTTGATCGGACTCGCGCGCCAGCCGGCCTGCGACAGGCGCGATCGAGCGCGGCAGCAGTTGCCCGATACGCGCGACCAGAACATCCCAGTCGCGCAGGAAGTAAAAGGTCAGGACCGGGATCAGGGCCAGGTTGATCAGCCAGCCGACCAGCGCCAGGCCACTCTTGCTGACCGATGCCAGCGTCGCTGCCGCAAAGCCACCGGCGGCCTGCCAGTGTTCCCGCAGCATGGCGACGACGCCGCTCAGGTCGAACATTCCTTCCACTTCCAGGCCGAGCCGTTCGGCCAGCCATGGTTCCACTTTGGTCCGCAGCAACTCGACGTAGCCGGGCAGATTGCGGATCAGCTGGCTGATCTGCGCCTCCAGCATCGGTAGCAGCAGCAGCAACACCAGAATCATGCCCAGGGTCATCGCCAGGAACACCATGATCACGGCGGTGGTGCGCTTGAAGCGGCGTTCCTCCAGCTGGTCGACCAGCGGATCGCCGAGATAGCCGAGCAGGGCGGCGATGGCGAATGGCGTCAGTACCGGTGCCAGCAGATAGAGCAGCGTGCCGGTGAGCAGCAGCAGTCCCAGCAATTGCAGGCGCAGTCGGTCGGTCATGGCGATCGGGATCGTTGGGAAAGGGCGCTGGAAGTGTAACGGTAGACATAGTCGATGCCGCTGGCGCACAGCACCAGGGCCGTCGCCAACAACAAAGGTGTGAGCAGTCTGGCGCCGAGCCCCGCGCTCTGCTGCAGCATCAATGCCACCAGCAGCAGGATCTGGAAAGCGGTGCAGAGCTTGCCCAGCACGCTCGGCTGCGGCTGGAAGGGCTCGAACCAGCGGTGATGCGCAATCGCGCCGATGACAATCAGCAAGTCGCGCGACAGCATCAGCAGCAACATCCACGGTGGCAGCAGGCCGTTCCAACAAAGTACCCCTGCGCTGACCAGCATCAGCAGCTTGTCGGCGATCGGATCGAGCACGCCGCCAAGCCGGCTCTGCCAACCACAGGCACGCGCCAGCGCACCATCGAGCGCATCGGTCAGGGCGGCCAGCAGGAACAGCACGGCCGCCGGCACGTAGTCCTCGTCATGCAGCCAGACGCCGATCGGAATGACCGCGAGCATGCGGCCGATCGACAGCGCGTTGGGGATGTGTCGCAACCAACTGGTGCGCATGGTGCGCCTTTGGCGGTCCGGGCTTTAGAGCAGTTCCAGCAGGACGGTGGCGTCGTCCATGCTGGAAGTGCCCAGGGGCCGGAACACGCCCCCATCGTCGACGCCGGCCAGCAGTGCGGTAGCACCCCCGGCGACCGTCGCGCGCAGGCGCAGGCGTTCCGGGGTGGCTTCGGTCAGGCGCAGCTCGCGCATGATCGGC
>JBGTIE010000651.1:0-5797 GCA_041745855.1 Lysobacterales bacterium
CGGCGCCAGCCAGACCCACACCAGCTACGCCTACGACCCGAACGGTATCCGCCGCGCCAGCGAGGTCAATGACGGCACCAGCCACAGCCGCACCGAGTACCTGGTCGACCCGAATCAGGCCTACGCGCAGGTGCTGGAAGAATGGGGCGCCGCCACCACGCCAGGCCAGCCCTTCGGGGCGCTGGAAGCACAAGCCCTGTACCTCCATGGCGACGACCTGATCAGCCAGACCCGGCTACACGTCGGCCTGGCCAGCACCCACGTCTACCACTACGACGGCCTGGGCACCACGCGCGCACTAAGCGACGACACCGGCGCCATCACCGACCGCTACACCTACACCGCCTTCGGCACCGCAGACCCGGCCGGAACCAGCGGCAACAACGGGCACGTGACCGAGAACCCGTATCAGTACACCGGGGAGCAGTTGGATGGGGAGTTGGGGTGGTACTACCTGCGGGCCCGGTATATGGATCCGGGGGCGGGAAGGTTTGTGGGGATGGATCGGTGGATGGGGAATTCCAGCGATCCTGTGACGCTGCATAAGTATTTGTATGCGAATGGGGATCCGAACGGGTTTGTGGATCCGAGTGGGCAATATGCAAGCTTAGGCGGGTTCGCGACCGCAGCGACGATCGCCGCCATCCTTGTGGTTAGTGCGTTGTCCGCAACGGACCTTAATATTGGGTCACCTGACCCTGAGGAAATGCTCTCAGGTCGGAGAAGAACCTCTATTGCTGCTTATGCTACGGCACACGCGGGAAGGCGAGATTTCGGAAGGTTCCAATTCGAGCATATGACAATGTCAACGGTAGTCACGCTGGCTCGAGACATTCAGGCTCCAATCGTGTTCGTGGCGTACTCTGTTTTCCCGGAAACTATGAGACATGTTTCGGATGCTCAAACATCGGGGCAGCCCGCGCTTCTCCACAAAATCGACAATGCGACAGCGCAGATGAATCGAGATCAGGCAACTTCGGCTTGTCGGTCAATCCCTGATCCCGGGCGGTGGTGTGACGAGTACCCATTTGCTTCATCCAGAGAAGGAGGTGCAGGAGCGTCCGTCCGTCGAGTTCTTGCACGTGAGCAAATATATCAAGGGGTTTTCTTGAAAGACTTCTATCGAGACTGCAGGATTGTCGAAGGAAATCCTGGACGGGATCACTATTTCGTAGTGCCTGTGCTTTCTGCACCGATCCCTCATCATTGCTTCTAGTGAGTTTTGAGAACTGCCATGTACGAGAAATTAGAGAACAGGCCCGCCGGGGCAGTCACCTCGCTCCACTTGTTTGGAAGACGCACTGTCGTAGATTCTTCTGATATCGCGGGCGCTCCTGCTGGTGCTGTAGTGTTAGACCATAAGGCAGATACTAGAGAATGGCTCTTTGCATTACCCAAGGGCGATCTTGTTGATCTGATTGTTTGGCAGGAAAGAAATAACGAGTCAGCCATTACGAGCCTAAACGCATATGAATTTTCATGGGCGGGAGTGTTGCTTGGTGGGGGTGTTGTGGTGGTCGCTCTCCAATCAAAGCTGAGATTTATAGACAGAAATCGCGGCTCAGTGTTCACGGAACTATCTCATGAATCCGAAGTCCAGGGCTTAAGGTCTTGTGGCGAAGTCTTGGTCGTGTGGAGCGCCAACAAAATTCAATTAGTCAATGTTTCTACCCCGATCTCTCCACAGATAATTCGAACGCTGCCTGTGGGAGATTACATCGACTACGTTGAAATCCTGAGTAGTAGCTTGGTGGTATTTTGCCGCGATGGATTGATTTTGTTGGATAAAGGTGACCGAAAAAAGCCTCTGGAAAGCGTGAGTGTGCTGGGTATAAATGGGAGATGCTTGGCCTCCGTCGGTATGGATGAGCGAATTCGCTCGATTTGGTCCGACGGAACGTTCCTCGAGCTGAATGATGACCTGCATGAAACAGCAAAGTTTAGGGTGCTTGATGAACGAGTTTATCGAGCGGCTTTTAGCGATGATGGAAGTTTTTTTGGTACTTGGGATGGCGAGTATGTTTCACTGTTTCGTATTCACCTGAGCCTCTTGCAAAACCGCGGACCTGAGGCTGATTTTTTTGCCTGATGGGCAAAAAGAAGAGAGCGTGGGCGGCCATTTCTGACATGATGAGGTTACTACGCCAACATCAATGCGCCCACGCCAATGAAGCCTACCTCTCGCGAACTGATCATGCAACGCTGGAACGTGATCCAGGATGAACTTCTGCCGCAGCTCAAAGGCGAAGTGGGTGCGCTGACACCGAAGCTCGAACGGTTGATCCACATTCTGGAGTGGGTCCGGATCGAGGAACTCGTCGCTTCGTCCTGGTGCGGTGAGGGGCGCCCGCCGCATGAACGCGCCTGGCTGGCCAATGCCTTCGTAGCCAAGGCGGTCCTCGGACTGACAACGACGGTTGGATTGATCGAACGGTTGGCGATCGACCGCGGGTTGCGCCGCATCTGCGGCTTCGCGCTGCATCGCAAGCTGCCGTCCGAGGCGACCTTCTCGCGTGCCTTTGCGCAGTTTGCCAGCGACAAGTTGGCCGAGCGTGTCCACGAAGCGCTGATCCAGACGCATCTGGGGGATCGGTTGATCGGGCATATCAGCCGCGATGGCACGGCTATCGAAGCGCGCGAACGGCCCGCGCGTAACAACGCGATGGACGACGCACCGTCTCACATTACCGATTTGCCGCTGTTCGCAGAAGCGGCTTCGGACGGATCGGATGCTTCGGCATCGAAGTCTTCGGCTACTTCGAGTGGATCGGATGCTTCGGCAGCGCCGGCCAGATGCGAGAAAAAGCACGGCCGGCCGCGCAAAGGCGAAGTCCGTGAGGCCGCCAAGGCCTCCCCGATCAAGCGTCAGCGCAGCCAAACTCTGGCACAGATGATCGCTGAGATTTCCACCGCCTGCGACCGCGGCACCAAGAGCAACGCCCAGGGCTACAAGGTGAGTTGGAATGGCTACAAGCTGCACCTGGACACCGCCGATTGCGGCGTGCCGATCGCCGCCTTGCTCTCGTCGGCCTCAATGCACGACAGCCGAGCGGCCATCCCGCTGTCGCGGATCAGCGCGGCGCGCGTGACCAGCCTCTACGACGTGATGGACGCGGCCTATTGCAGCCTGGAGTTGCACGAGCACTGCCGCAGTCTGGGGCACATCCCACTGATCGACCACAACCCGCGCGGTGGCGAGAAGATCGAGTTCGAGCCCTCCGATGCGATCCGCTACAACGAGCGCACCATCGCCGAACGCAGCAACGCCCGCCTCAAGGATGAATTCGGCGGTCGGCACGTACGAGTCAAAGGGCCGATCAAGGTGATGAGTCATCTGATGTTCGGCGTCCTGGTGCTGTCGGCGGATCAGTTGATGCGCTTGTTGCAATGAACGCCGTTGGCTTGCCTTACTCACTGAGCCACCGCAGACCGCGGAGGGTCACGGCTGACCAAATTCAGGGGAAAATCGTGATTCCGTAGCCGAAACCGTCGCGGTCATGCCCCCGAGCCAAAAAATCGCCTCACTGGCGAGGAACGATCCGTTGCGCCACGGCTGCGCTACACTTTTGCAAGAGGCTCACCTATAAGGCTACTAAAAGAACCAAGGGTCAGGTCTAGAAGAACCAAGGTGTCAGAGAAGTCAATGGGGTCTAGCATTTGTAGTTTTCTCAGCCGACATCCGCGTGCCCGCATTCTCCTGGGTCAGCGCGAGAGTTTCAGCTACAACGCCGAGTGACGGGATGCTTCGAAGATAGTCCTGACCCCATTGGTTCCCTCTTCAGTCCGCTCCAGGGCGAGATGATCTCTTCGATATTCATCACCTAATGTTCCAATTAGTACCGGATTGCGGCTTCACTTCACTTGAAATACGTGACATCTATGGTACTTTAAGTAGTCACGCCGTTCGCGAACACCAGAAAGTCTCATGGCGGACGTTATCCCGAGTTTGGCGGGGTCCGTCATTGCTGAGGAAAGTACGATGCCGCCATCATCCTCAAAACTGATCAGCCCTTTATCGAATGCCCGGTCGAGGTTGGGCACAAACAAGATTCCGTTCCGTGGATCGAGCCGCATTTGATCCGAGCACTTTGACCAGGGCACAATGTGGGAAGCGATCAGAAAGCGTTTGTCCGGATGGGCGGTGACGTAGCATTGGGGCCGCTCCTTTAGCAAGGCTTTGCGGAATCTCCCTTGGCCAAGTCGGGCGAGGATCAACTGCTCCACAGCTGTTGCGGTCTTGGTATCATCGTTACGTAGATTTGCAATGTCTGTAAGTAAGTCTGTGCCGGTGAATTCAAGGTGCAAGCTAAGTTCATGGGCGACCGAGATGGCATCTGATGTATTAAAGTCGCCTGGTCGCGTAGCGCACGCGAGGGCAACGATATACTTCAGCGGGAGCAGCTCTCCGTTCCAAACAAGGAACCAAGTCCTGGCCATGCGGTTCCCAAATGGCCGGTCCCCGGCCTTGAAGGCTCGTATCGCCTTGGTAATCTCTTTTCGAGATGGTGTATCTATCATGATAGCGTCTCCCGAATGGATTAGTGTCCGACTTCCTGAACAAACTCAACGCCCAACAAGTTCGCCAGCGCAACCAAGTCTCTAGGCATTTGTCCACCAAGTGTTGCGCGCCCAATTCCAGCCGTACGCAGTGCCGAATTGTTTGTCGTACGGATGTGTGAGTTTTCGGGGTGTCTTTCCACTTTTGCGTCGTAGCGATGGTGTGGTCGGGTCGGTTTGCGATCGTAGCGTCGGTCGGATTGGTGTCGTAGTGGCCGCGGGGGTGGACGGTTCTGGTGGACGGGTGCAGCCCTGAAAGCTTGGTGGACGTGAAACGACGACAGCGGCCTGATGGGGCCGCTGTCGTGTGTGGTGCGGGTGGCGATCAGAACGGTGGTAATGGGTCGTCGAAGTCGGGCTCAAAGATGGCTGGGCTGGGCGGGTCGCTTGGACCGTCGTGGTGGGATTTGCGGTCGGGCTCTGGCGTTTGCTGTTGGAGGCGGTCGTTGAAGTGAATGATCAGTAGATCCTGCAGGTCGGCGAGGAAGCTGATCAGTTGGTGGGCTTCGCGTGGGGTGTAGTTCAGTCGCAGGATCGCGTTTTTGGTGGTCATGAGGGGGCTCACTAGTTGGGGTTTTGGGAAACAGGCTGTGGTGGGACGGTTCAGGCGATCTGGCCCTTGATGAGTTGTTCGTGGGAGCGCCAGTGGGGCTGGATCAGGACCTCGTTGACGTGGCTGATGGAGACGTGGCGTTTGCCGTCGCGGCAGGCGTGGATGAGGCTGGCGTGGCTCAGGTTGCGGGCCAGGCGCAGGTTGCCCAGGGCGTTGCGTTCGATGAGTTCGAGCGCGGCCTCGTCGAAGGTGTTGGAACCCAGGCGCACGGCGGTGAGTTCGGCGTTGATCCATGCGCGCAGGTCGGGGTCGGTCAGCGGCAGGAGGTGGGCGGAATAGGTGATGCGGTTCTTGATGTCGGCGTTGGGCAGCAGGGCAAGATGGTGCAGCAGGTCGGGCTGGCCGAGCAGGACGAGCAGGTGGCGTTTGGGGAAGCGGTCGAACAGCAGGCGCAGCTTGCGCAGGGCGATCATGTCGATGAGATGGGCTTCGTCGATGACGACGTAGAGGGTCTTGCCGTCACGCAGGTGGCCGTGGGCGGTGTGGATGAGCTGGGCTTCGAGCTGCTTGGTCGGGGCGTCGAGTTGGAAGGCCTCGGCGAGCTGGGTGATCAGGTTGAGGTAGGTGTGGAGGGTGCGACTGAAGCTGGCAACGATGGCCTCGCCGCGTTCGGCGCGCGCCTGCAGG
>JBGTIE010000652.1:0-8926 GCA_041745855.1 Lysobacterales bacterium
CGCTCCTGGTCTGGGCCCTGAGCCCTGGGCCCTGGGCCCTCGCTGTTGAGGCCTTGGGCCCTTTCGTTGCGCCATGATACCTTCCCCAACCCTCCCGAAGGCGCCGCTCCATGTCCCTGAACAACTCCCAGCGCCGCTATCTGCGCGGTTTGTGTCATCACTTGAGTCCAGTCGTGATGCTGGGCGGCAAGGGGCTGACCGACGCGGTGGTTGCAGAACTGGAACGCGCGCTGCTCGATCACGAATTGATCAAGGTTCGCATCACGGCCGACGACCGCGACAGCAAGCGGGCGCTGGTCGCCCAGTTGGCCGAGCGCTGCCAGGCCGAGATGGTTCAGAGTATCGGCCATATCGTCTGTCTCTATCGGCGCCATCCCAAGCAGCCGCAGTTGGCATTGCCGAGTTAGCCCGATGGCCCTGACGGAGCTCGGAAACACCAGTTCCAGCACCTTGCGTGCGGTCGGCGACGACTGGCTGGAAACGATGCAGCAGCGATGGGATTCGTCAGTGATGCTGTGGTCGGAAGGCGCGCAAGACTGGCCGGTGCAGTCTCTGGACGCATTGGCAGAGGCGGACTTCGAGCCGGCGCTGGCGACGACCCCACAGGTGATGTTACTCGCCACCGGGACCACGCTGCGCTTCCCCCCGCATGCCCTGCTGGCCAGCTTGCGCCAGCGCGGGATCGGGCTGGAGGTCATGGATCACCGGGCCGCGGCGCGTACCTTCAATCTGCTGCTGAGCGAAGGACGGCGGGTGACTGCGCTTTTCCTGATCGAGCGCTAGCCCGGATATTTCATGAACCTGCTACTGCGGCCGCCGCCCGCTTCCATCACGCTGGGCCCGCCGTGGCGCGGTCTGCTCCCGTTTGTCAGCTCAACGTAGGGCAAACTACGCCTTCACTGCCAAACGGTCCGCGGACCGCACCACGACGCGCCCTAGACGGCCTCGCTACGCACGTTCATGAAACATCCGGGCTAGCTCGACCTGCATCAATTCGGGGGGCGTGGTCGAAGTAGAATCTGCCCCGGGTTTTTGCTCGAATCAACTGCGCCAGGAGCCAAGTTCATGGACATCAATCTGGCTACGCCCGCCCTGCTCTTCCCGGCGGTGTCGCTGCTCCTGCTCGCCTACACCAACCGCTTCCTGGCCCTGGCCGCGGTCATTCGCGGGCTCCATGCCAGCTACCGGGCCCAGCCCGACCACGCCGGCTATCTGGACCAGATCAAGCAGTTGCGGATGCGGGTACGGCTGATCCGGGACATGCAGAGCTTCGGCGTGCTCAGCCTGCTGCTGTGCACGATGAGCATGTTTGCGCTGTTCGGCGGGCTGCTGGACGTGGGCAAATGGCTGTTCGGTGCCAGTCTGGTTTCGATGGCGATGTCCCTGGCTCTGAGCCTGTGGGAGATCCAGCGCTCGGTTGGCGCGCTCGATCTGCAATTGGCCGATATCAAGGCCGGTCGTGCGGATCGCGGCGCGACCTGATGTGCCCACGCGAAGGGTGCGACGACGCAAAAGGTGCGAGTCAAACTGATATCTTGAGCATCCGCCAAAGCCCAAGCGCCCAGGGCTCAGGGCTCAGGGCTCAGGGCCCAGTCCAGAGCCAACCCGAGGCGAGGTGTGGAGGTTACCGCTCAGTGATTGCGTCAAGCCGGCCCTGGACCTTGCTGGGCCCTGGGCCCTGAGCCCTGGGCCCTCTGAATCATCAGTCTGAATCGCACCCTGGCGCGAATGCAGCCGCACCGAATCATGAGCTTACAGAGTAGACTTGCGACGCTCTTTCGATAACGTCCAGGCATGGCTACGGATGCGCGCAGCGGTTGAACCGGTCCAAAGGCGTTTTACCCGCTTCCCTTTTGATGGGCAGGCGCGGATTTTCTCGTCCACGGCAATGTGGGAAACCGATGTGGTGGATCTGTCCTTGCGCGGCGTTCTGGTGCGGCGGCCGGACAATTTCGATGGCCGCGCTGGGGGCAATTACCGGATCGAGCTGCGGCTGGCGGGCAGCGCCATCATCAGCATGGCCGTCACGTTGGCCAACCAGGCCGACGAAACCTTGGGCCTGCGTTCCGAGCACCTCGACTGGAACAGCTTTCTCCATCTCAAACGGCTGATCGAGCTCAATCTGGGCGACAGCGACTCGCTCTATCGTGAGTTGTCGGCGCTGGGTTAGCAACAGACTACCCGTATGGACCCGATCGTCTACGCCATTCCGGTATTCTTTGCCTTGATGGCGCTGGAAGCGTGGATTGGCCATCGCCGCGGCCGCAAGGTCTATCGACTCAATGACGCGGTAGCCAGCATCAGCCTGGGCACGCTGTCCCAGTTGACCGGGCTGGTCGGCCGGTTGGTCAGCTTCGGCATCTATCTGCTCGCCTTCGAGTATCTGCGCCTGTACACGCTGCCGGCCGATGCCTGGTGGGTCTGGCTGGTGGCGTTGATCCTGTACGACTTCCTGTACTACTGGCATCACCGCCTTGGTCACGAAGTTGCGTTGCTGTGGGCCGCGCACGCGGTTCATCACCAGAGCGAGGAGTTCAACCTCAGCACCGCGCTGCGACAGACCAGCAGTGGTTTCCTGTTTGGTTGGGCCTTCTATCTGCCGATGGCCCTGCTCGGCTTCCCGCCGCTGGTGTTCGTGGTCGTGGCGCTGATCGATTTGCTGTATCAGTACTGGATCCATACCGAGCAGATCGGCCGACTGGGCTGGTTCGACCGGATCTTCGCTTCACCATCGAACCATCGGGTCCATCACGCCATCAACGACCGCTATCTGGACCGCAATTACGGCGGCATCCTGATCATCTGGGACCGGATCTTCGGTAGTTTCGAAGAGGAGGACCCGGCCGAACCAGTGGTCTACGGCACCCGCAGCCAGCTGCGCCGCTTCGAGCCCATCAGCGCCAACCTGCAGGTTTATGGCCAGCTGTGGCAGGACGCGCGCGACCTGCCTAGCTGGTGCCAACGGATCGAGTTGTGCCTGCGCCCGCCCGGCTGGCAAGCACCGCACCAGCCGCCCAGGCCAGCGTTCCGGATCGAGTCGCAACGCAAGTTCGATCCTGAGCTGGCCGGACCCCTGCAAGCCTACGCGCTGGTCCAGTTCGCGCTGGTGACCCTGGCCGCTACCCTGCTGCTCGGCTCGGCCCATGCCAGCCCGGCGATGAACTTGTTCCTCTGGGGCAGCTGGTGCGTACTGACCCTGGTCAGTCTGGGCAGCCTGCTCGAGGGCCACGTGCGCCCGCTGCTGGAAGGCGGCCGGCAGTTCCTGACCCTGCTCGCGCTGCTCGCCCTGCCCTTCGTGCCAATGACCGAAACCCTGCGCGTGGCCCTGATGCTGCTCGCCGCCCTGACCCTACTGAGCGGCGCCTGGCTGTGGTGGCAGACGCGCGCTGGTGTCTCGTCGAAGATTTCGTGACTCAAGAGCGTTTTAAACACAAAGGACACAAAGGACACAAAGGAAAGCAAGAGCAAGGAAGCGGTAAGAGCTGAAAGGCTTGGAAATTCAGATATTTGCGAGACAGTCCGTGCATCTGTTGGAAGTCAAGCGAGGTCATTTCTCCGCTGCCCCTTCTCAGTAGCTCTTTCTTTGTGTCCATAGCCGATAGTGTCCCCTCGGATCACCGCTCGCGGCACCTTCTCAAAAGCTCTTCCTTTGTGTCCTTTGTGTTGAAAGCTCTTGCTCTCCAATCCCCCGGAGTCGCCGGACTTACGCTGAACGTAGCTCGCGGCATGCCTGCAGATACGCGGCTTCGACGGTTTCGCGGGCGCGGTGGCGGCCTTCGCGGACCAGCCAGCGGCCGCCGACCATGACTTCGCGGACCAAGGGCCGGTTGCCGCTGTAGATCCAGCCGTCGATCTGGCGATCGGGAGGCAGGGCGGCCAGTTCCGGGGCGCTGTCATCAAGCACGACCAGATCCAGACGCCGACCGGGCAGCCAGGCATTGCCGCCGTCAGCGCGAGCGACCCGATCTCCGGCACGCAAGGATTGCCACAGCAGCGCTTCGGCGACCCGGCCGTGGTTGTCGGCGGCGACAATGCGGCTGTGCTCGCGCAAGCGCTGGCCATACTCCAGCCAACGCAGCTCCTCCACCGGCGAGGTGCTCACATGGCTGTCCGAGCCGATCCCGAAAACGCCGCCGACGCGCAAGAACTCGCTCAAGGGGAACAAGCCGTCGCCAAGATTGGCCTCGGTGGTCGGGCACAGCGTCACGGTCGCGCCGCTGGCTGCAATCGCGTCGATCTCGGCGGCATCGAGATGGGTCGCATGGACCAGCGACCAGTGCGCGTCAACGGGGGCATGATCGAGCAGCCATTGCACCGGTCGTGCGCCGCGCAGAGCGACGCAGTCCTCGACCTCGGCACGCTGCTCGGCGATATGGATATGGATCGGGCGCCTGTCCGGCGTACAGAAGGGCGCGCCAGCAAAACCCGCCAGGACCTCCGTCAAGGCCTCCGGTGGCACTGCGCGCAAACTGTGCAGCGCGATGCCGATGTGCAGCCCCAGGTCTTCGTGGATCAGTAGCCGCTCGACCAGTTTCAGATAACGCTCGACCGAGGCATGCCCGAAACGCGCCTGGCGCGCGCTCAGCGGGCGGCCGTCCAGGTGCCCACTCAGATACAGCGTCGGCAACAAGGTCAGGCCGATGCCAACTTCGCGCGCGGCCTCGATCAGCGCCAGACACATCGCGGCCGGCTCGGCATAGGGGCTGCCATCCGGCTGCTGGTGCAAGTAGTGAAACTCGCAGACCTCGGTGTAGCCCTGCTCAAGCAACTCCAGATACAGTTGCGCCGCGATCGCCTTGAGCTGTTCGGGTCCAATCCTGCCGGCAAAGTGGTACATGGTTTCGCGCCAGGACCAGAAATCGTCCTGCCCGGCGACGCGTCGCTCGGCCAATCCGGCCATCGCACGCTGAAAGGCATGGCTGTGCAAATTCGGAATGCCCGGCAACACCAGCCCGTCAATTTGCGTCGGCAAGCGAGCATGGTCCTGAATCGGCCAGGTGTTCGCCAGTACACGGCCGTCGGCGCCCAATTCCAGGTCCACCCCAGAAATCCGCCCCGGCCCCAGCCACGCCCGCGGCAGTTGCAAAGTTGCTCGCATACGACCTCCCTCGGCACCCCGCCGCGAGTGCGACCCCAAAAAAGCATTCAACACAAAGGACACAAAGGACACAAAGGACACAAAGTAGAGCAAAAGCAGATCATTCGCTGTCTCGAAAAGCTCGGCTTGACCGCAGTGGGAACGTCAGAGCATCAGAATGCAGTCCCATCGGCAAGGCTCTTCCTTTGTGTCCTTTGTGTCCTTTGTGTTGAAAAGCTCTTGGGTTAGCTCTTGCTCTCCTGATGCGCTATGCCCAATTTTCCAGCATGAGCGGCGCGTCGATCCGCTCAAAGTGGCGGCTGTTGTTGCTGACCAATATCGCGCCGGCCGACAAGGCGTGAGCGGCGATCATCATGTCCATCTCGCCGATCGGCTGGCCAGAGCTGACCAACTGGTGGCGGATCTCGGCGTACCAGTCCGCGGCGTCGCTGTCCCAGGGCAAGATGCTGACAATCTTGAGGAACTGACCCACTGCCAGGTGCAGCCGGTGGTCGGCGGGCAGCCGCTTGAGACCGTACTGCAGTTCCGCCCGTGTCATCACCGAAATGCAGACCATCGCCGGCACCAGGGCGGCCAGCCGCGCCTCGATCGCAGGTGTCTTGCCCTTGATAAGGTAGCTGGCCGTGTCGGTGTCGAGCATGCGGAGCACCGTCAGCGCCCAGTCGGTAATTTCGGCACGTCATCATCAAACAGACCGCGCTCGGGCGGCACCGCGTTCAACGGGCGTTCGACGATGAAATCGTCCGGTACGTCCACGGCGCGCAACAGTTCAAAGAACTCTCCCCAAGCCCTCGCGCCGGGGCGCGTAGAGAGGACCACATCACCGGTCTTGTCGTCCCGGCTGATGAACACCTCATCCCCCTCAAAGCGGAACTCCATCGGCAGTCGAACCGCCTGGCTGGCACCGTTCTTGAACAACTTGGCAGTACGGGTCTCGGTCACGTCGTGTCTCCGACCAGAGTATATGCGCAAATATATACTCTGATCGCCAGTCCGTCCACTGCGTCCCAAACTCCCACTACGACCGGTGTCCGACCGCCCGGTTCACCAAGCTCTTCCTTTGGTTACGAGTCAAACTGGCAGAAGCGGCTGTCGTCAACGTCTAATTCTCTGCCGCCAGGGAGCTCAGCTCGGGGTCGGGGTCGGGGTCGGTATCGGAATCGATCCTTGCTCAGCGTATCCGACTGCTTCTTCGTGCTTGAAGCCACGCCGCCCCTGCGTTGCAAGCATCGCCATGATCTGGTCGAGTGAGGCGGTACTCCCTGACGATGTTGTTGATGACTGGCCGGTAAAGGGCCAGTCGTTGGTGGCAAAACCCCACGCCGCCCTCGATTCGAATGACGATCCCGATTCCGATTCCGATTCCGAGTCCGACCCCGACTCCCGGCTTCGCGTCAGTGCATCAGTTTGAATCGCGCCCCTTCCTTTGTGTCCTTTGTGTCCTTTGTGTTGAAAGCTCTTGGACTCGTGGCGGATCTACCGCAGATCCACCACCCCACACCCACCCCCGCCCGGTGTCTGTACCTCGATCGCAGCTCCAGCCGGCAGTTGCAGCGATTCGGCGTAGGCCAGTTCGCGCTCGCTGCCGTCGATGCCGATGACCAGGGTCCGGCCGCTGTGGCCGGGTTGGCCACCATTCAGGCCCGGTGGGGCGGTCAGGCGGCGGCCGGCGAGGATCGACAGTTCGACCGCTTCCAGAAAGCGAATGCGCCGGATTACACCGTCACCACCGCGGTACTGCCCTGCCCCGCCGCTGCCCCGCCGCACCGCGAAGCATTCCAACCGCAGCGGAAAGCGCCGTTCCAGCACTTCGGCGTCGGTGATCCGCGAGTTGGTCATGTGACTGTGCAGGGCGCTGGCGCCATCGAAGCCGGGACCGGCGCCGACACCGCCGCAGACCGTTTCGTAGTACTGCCAGCGCGAGTTGCCGAAGGACAGGTTGTTCATGCTGCCCTGGCTGCCGGCCTGGGCGCCGAAGGCCAGCAGCAGCGCATCGGTGATCAACTGGCTGGTCTCGACGTTGCCGGCGACTACTGCTGCCGGAGCCATTGGGGCGAGCATCGAGCCGGCCGGCAGGCTCAGTTGCAGCGGCCGCGCGAAGCCCTCGTTCAAGGGCACCGGATGATCGAGCAGACAGCGCAGCACGTACAGCACCGCCGCGCGCACCACCGCGCTGGGCGCGTTGTAATTGTCGGCCAGTTGCGCCGACGTACCGCGGAAATCGACCCGCACGTCGCCGCGGTCGGTATCGATGTCGATCGCGACGCAGATCTGCGCACCCTGGTCGTTGGGGAGCATGCAGCGGCCCGCAGTCAGACCACGCAGGCGTGCGCGGAGCAGTGCCTCGGTGTGATCCAGCACATGCCCCAGATAGGCATGGACCTCGGTCTGCCCCTGATCGTCGAGCAATTGACAGAACAGGCCGGCGCCGCGCCGATTGGCCGCCAGCTGGGCTTCGATTTCGCCCAGGTTGAGCAACGGGTCGCGCGAGGGATATGGTCCGGCCCGGAACAGCTTCAGCAACAAGGCTCGGTCCAGCTCTTCGTCGCGCATGATGCGGGTCGGCGGAATCAGCACACCTTCCTCGTCCACACTGCGGCTGGATGCCGGCATGGAGCCCGGACTGATGCCTCCGACATCGGCATGATGGGCGCGCGAGGCGAGAATGGCGGCCAACTCGCCGCGGCCATCGAAACACGGACTGACCACGGTGATGTCAGGCAGATGGGTACCGCCGCGATAGGGATCGTTCAGCAGCCAGGCATCGCCAGCGGCCAAAGCGCCGCCGGCTGCATCGAGCACGGCCCGCACGCTTTCGCCCATCGAGCCCAGATGCACCGGCATGTGCGGCGCATTGGCGATCAGCTGACCACCGCGATCAAACAGCGCACAGGAATAGTCCAGCCGCTCGCGGATATTGACTGAGCGCGCACTGCGTTGGAGCACCTCGCCCATCTGCTCGGCCAGATGCATGAAGCGATGGTGGTAGAGCGCCAGCTTGACCGGGTCGGGTGTCCCCGATTCGGGCGCGATTGGATCGGCTGCCGCCGCGGCTGGTCGGACAACTTCCGCTACGGCCGGTCGTTCACGACGCAGCGTCAGCACCCCATCGGATTCGACCTGCAATTGCCAACCGGGCGCCACGAACAGGGTCGACAGGCTCTGCACCACGATCGCCGGACCTTTGATCTGCTGCCCCGGTTGCAGTGCCGACTCGGCCATCAATGGGATTTCCTGCCAGCGCTCGCCGTCATGCCAGCGACTGCTGCGCGGCAGCGGCGGCGAGCTGCAATCGGCACTGACCGGCCAGGCCGGAGCGGACTTGCTCCGTTCGAGCACCAGTGCCGACAGGGTCCGACCGGCCGCTGGCGGCGCATAGCCGAAGTGCTCGGCAAAGGCCTGCGCGAAGGCCTCCTGCAGCGTTTCGAGGGTGGCCGGATCCACCTTGCCGTCCCACGGCAGGAGAAAGTCCAACTCGCCGCCGCCCTCCAGCCGGATTCTGAATTTCGAGGACTGGCGCGCCGCCAGGCCCGCCCGCGTCTCGGCACGCCACTGCTGCAACTGCCGCTGCGCGTGTTTCAATCCGGCCAGCGTCAGCGGCTGCTCCAGCGGCAACTCGGCGTACTCGCCCTCGGCACTCAGGCCGATACCCCACGCGCTGAGTACGCCGGCATAGGGATGCAGCCACGCTTCGCGCACACCGAGCTTGTCAGCCACAGCGCACAGATGCTGGCCGGCGGCGCCGCCATAGCCGTTGAGCACCGCCGCGGCCGGGTCCAGACCACGCGCGGTGGTCAGACCGTGCACCGCCTGGGCCATCGCTTCATT
>JBGTIE010000653.1:0-6033 GCA_041745855.1 Lysobacterales bacterium
GTCGCGCGGTCGATCTTGCCAGCGGCCCCGGCCCGGTGCTGGAGGCGAGCTTCGGCGCCACAGCTGCCTGTCGCTGGCTGCGCCGCAACGCCGCAGTCTATGGTTTCGTCGAAAGCTATCCCAAGGGCAACCCCTATGGCGTGATTCCCGAGCCCTGGCACTGGTGCTGGCATCCGCGCACTGCTCGCCCGTGACGAGAGTGTCGCCACTGCTGGGCCTGCCGCCGATCCTGCCCACATCGGCGCGGCTGCTGATACTCGGATCGATGCCGGGCGCCGAATCCCTGCGCCTGCAGCAGTACTATGCCCATCCGCGCAACGCATTCTGGCCGATCATCTGCGACTGGCTTGGTATTTCCCCTGATGCCCCGTACGTCGAACGCTGCCAGGCCCTGAGCGCGGCTGGCATCGCACTGTGGGACGTGCTTGCGAGTTGTCACCGCGCAGGCAGCCTGGATTCGGCCATCGACCTGGCAACGGCACAGCCCAACGACTTCCAGAGCCTGTTCGCCGCTCACCCAGATCTGCAGAAGGTGTGCTGCAATGGCGCCACCGCCTACAAACTTTTCGTGCGGCAGGTTTTACCCACGTTGCCGTCCACCCCGGCTTGCGTTCAACTGCCCTCGACCAGTCCGGCGAATGCGGGGGTCACGATTTCCAGGAAGCGGGCGCTGTGGCGAGTTGGGTTGGGAGCGTAGACGTTTTAGGTTTTACGTTTTAGGTTTTACGTAAGAGCAAGAGCGTTTTAGGTTTTAAGTTTCAGGTTTTAGGGGCCGGATCAAGAGCAAAAGCCAGCAAGCCGGAGCTTTAATTTTCTCGTGTAGGAGCCAGCCTGCTGGCGAAGCTCTTGCCCTTGCTCTGGCTCTGGCTCTGGCTCTGGCTCTTGCTTCGTGTAGGAGCCAGCCTGCTGGCGAAGCTCTTGCTCTTGCTCTTGCTCTTGCTCTTGCTCTTGCTCTTGCTCGTGTAGGAGCCAGCCTGCTGGCGAAGCTCTTGCCCTTGCTCTTGCCCTTGCTCTTGCCCTTGCCCTTGCTCTTGCCCTTGCCCTTGCTCTTGCCCTTGCCCTTGCCCTTGCTCTTGCCCTTGCTCGTGTAGGAGCCAGCCTGCTGGCGAAGCTCTTGCCTTTACTCTTGCCCTTACCCTAAAACCTAAAACTGCCTATTCATTGCCGCTAAAACACAACAGGCTTCCGCATCGACCATCGCCCATGTCTCGAACAGTCCGAATCATCGCCGGCCGCCTCCGCGGCTCTAAACTCCCGGTCCCGACCCATCCCGGCTTGCGGCCGACGCCGGATCGGTTGCGCGAGACGCTGTTCAACTGGCTTGGCCCGTGGCTGGTCGGCAAGCGGGTGGCGGACCTGTATTCCGGGACCGGGGCGCTGGGGATCGAGGCGGCTTCACGCGGGGCGGCGAAGGTCATGCTGGTCGAACGCGAGCGCGCGCTGGTTGACAGTCTGCGGGCGCAGGTCGAACGCCTGAAATTGCCATACGCGGGTGTCGATGGAGAGGTCGCGGTGATGCACAGCGATGCCGTGGCCGCGATACGCAGTGGCGCGCTGGGACCGGTGGACCTGGCATTCATCGATCCACCATTTGCGCTCGACTTGTGGACCGCCACGCTCGATGCTCTGGAAAGCGCCGACCTGGAGCCCGGAGCGCGCGTGTATCTGGAGTATCAGGCCAACGCGCCGCCGCTGCTGCGGCCGGGTTGGACGCTGCTCAAGCAGACTCGGGTTGGGGAGGTTGGGGGGCGGTTGGTTGAGCGGCGGGGGGAGTGATCGAACCCTCGTCATCGCGAGGCGGTTCGTGGGTTGCAAGTGGCTGTAGTGACGTAAGTGTGGCCTGCGGGCGGGACGCCCGCGGTCCCAGGAAAAGCGTGGGCGGGACGCCCGGGTGAGACGGTTCGTGGTGGGTCGCGCGTAGCTGTTGTGTCGGTCGCCGTGGCCTGCGGGCGGGACGCCCGCGTTCCCAGGGGAGAGCGGGCGGGGCGCCCGCGGTCCCAGGAAGAGCGGCGGGACGCCGGCGTAAGGATCGATCCCGATACCCATTCCGACCCCGACCCCGAAGTGAGTTCCCTGGCGGCAGAGAAGTCGGCGTTGACGACAGCCGCTTCTGCATCAGTTTGCTCGCACCCGCGCTCCCTCGCGATGACCAGCGCCCTGGCCCCCGGGTGCTACCATTATCGGCTTCCCGCAAGCTTGCATCCCACCTCATGTTTCGCTTCTTCAAGCGCTCCACACCGGTCGCCGCGCCGGAGCAGGATGCTGCGACGGCCGACGCGGTCGATTCGTCTGCGGATGCCGCAACGAGCGAGGCCCTGGTCGAGACGGCACCGTTGTCGACGGTCGAAGATCTGTTCAAAGCGCTTGCCTCGGAGACCGCTGCGGAACCGGACGCTGGGCCAGCGCAAGAGCCAGCGAACGAGCCCGAGCCCGCCGTTCCAGCCTTCTTCGATCCGGCGCTGGCGTTTGCCGAGGCCTTCGAAGTGGTTGCGGCCGAGAAAGCGGCGGCCGAGGCGTTGCGGCCCAAGCAGGTATCGCTGCGTGAGCGACTGGCGGCCAGTTCGGAGTCGTTCCGGCTCAAGCTGGGCGCGCTGTTCGAGCGCAACCCGGCGCTCGATGAGGATCTGCTGGAGGAGATCGAGACCGCGCTGCTTACCGCCGACGTTGGCGTTGCCGCGACCAGCGAGCTGATCGACGGGCTGCGCGCGCGAATGAAGAAGCGCGAGTTCGGTGACGCCCATGCACTGTATCTGGCCCTGCGCGAACAGTTACTGGCGTTGATCGCCCCGCTCGCCGAGCCGCTGGCCATCGACCTGGAGCACAAGCCGCACGTGGTGCTGGTGGTCGGCGTCAACGGGGCTGGCAAGACCACGACCATCGGCAAGCTGGCCAAGCATCTGCGCCTGAGCGGGGCCAGTGTGATTCTTGCCGCCGGCGACACCTTCCGCGCCGCGGCAGTTGAGCAGCTCAAGGTCTGGGGCGATCGCAACGGCGTGGCGGTGGTCGCGCAAGGTTCCGGCGCCGATTCGGCCAGCGTGATCTATGACGCGCTGCAATCGGCCAGGGCGCGTGGTGTTCAGGTATTGATCGCCGACACTGCCGGCCGCCTGCACACCCAGCAACACTTGATGAACGAGCTGAGCAAGGTCAAGCGGGTGATCGGCAAGCTCGACGCCAGCGCACCGCATGAGGTGCTGCTGGTGCTGGACGGCACCACCGGCCAGAACGCGATCAATCAGGCGCGTCAGTTCCACAAGGCGATGGGCGTAACCGGACTGGTCGTGACCAAGCTCGACGGCTCGGCCAAGGGTGGTGTGATCTTCGCGCTGGGGCGTGAGTTCAAACTGCCGATCCGCTATATCGGCGTCGGCGAGAAGCTCGATGATCTGCGCGTGTTCGACCCGGCCGAGTTCGTCGATGCGCTGCTGCCGCTGCCGGAACAGGGCACCGAGGCGGCGGAGCGCGGCGCCGCGTGATGCACGCCCGGCCGGGCCAGCCGCTGGACAACGGGCCTGAGCCCGAATGAACAAGGCTGCACCAGCGAACGGCAAGCCACGCCGACGGCGTTGGCGCATCTGGCTGCCTGTACTGCTGTTGCTGCTCGGAATGCCCGCGCTGTTCGCGTGGTGGCTGCTGGATCCGGCCACGGTGCTGTCGATCCTGCGCCAGACCGTGCGCGAAAGTGCTGGCCTGGAACTCGACAGCACTCAGCCGACTCGCTTGATCGTCATCCCGGCACCGCGTCTGGCCTTGCGCGAAGTGAGCTTGAACGACCTTGCCGGACGGCGCCTGGCCACGATCGAGACGGTCGATGTGGAGCTACCGTGGCAAAGCCTGTGGACCCGCCCGCCACCGCTGGGCCGGATCGCACTGAGCGGCATCGAGCTGCAGAGCGGGCCGGTGCTGGACGACTGGCTGGCGCTGTGGTCGACCGGTCCGCCCAAGCCGACACTGCAATGGCCCGAGCTGGCACGCGGACTGAGTTTGCGCCGGGTGCGCTACTACGGGCCTGTGATCCAACTGGCGCCGGCCGAAGACGAGGCCGAAGCAGAAGCCGGCGCAGACGGCGAGACTCGCGTCACCGAAGAGACGGGCGTCGACGTCCAGACAGCTGTCGACAGCGAGACCGCGGCCGTCGACGAGTCGGCAGTCTCCGATGACCCGCCTGCCACTGCCGCCACACCGCTGTTCGAGCTAGATTTCCTCGATCTGGACCCGGTCGCCGCCGGCGCACCGTTGCGGCTGGATCTGGCCGTGCTGGCGCGGGGTTACCGGCTGGGTTTGAACCTGCGCGGTCGGGCCGAGGACAACAGTGGCAATCTGCGCGTTGCCGCCGCCAAACTGGCTATGGCCTTCGGTCCGATCGACGGCGATGACGAGGCGGTGCGCATCGACGGCACGCTGGACGTGTCCTATCTGCCCGCAGGCGGGCTGCGTGGCCAGGCTGAGCTGGAGATCGCCGAGGCCAGTTGGATCGGCGAGCAACTCGGTCTGCCGCTGAAGGGTCCGCTGCAGATCGAACTGGTCCTCAGCGGCGAGGAAGGCTTCGACACCGATGTCGAAGCAAGGATAAACGGCGAGGGCATAACCGGCACGGCGCAATGGCCGCTGGGACCGACCGCGGACGCTCGACTGGCCGAGCTGCGGCTGGACTACGAGGGCGCCGACGGCCTGAAGATCGAGGGTCTGCGGCTGACCCGCGACCGGCCGGCCGCCATCGATGCTGCCGACGCTGAGCCGGCGCCGCAGTGACCTGGCAAGCGGCGACTCGATGACCGGCAACTCGAATGCCGACCAGCCGTTGATCGCTCCCGCCCTGCTGGCCTGGTACGACAGGC
This sequence comes from Lysobacterales bacterium, assembly GCA_041745855.1. Taxonomy (GTDB): domain Bacteria; phylum Pseudomonadota; class Gammaproteobacteria; order Xanthomonadales; family SZUA-5; genus JAWLAT01. The sequence goes on from JBGTIE010000653.1 coordinate 4,839, forward strand.
ATGGCCGGCATGATCTGCCCTGGCAACAGCCGCGCACGCCCTATCGCGTATGGGTGGCCGAGATCATGCTGCAGCAGACCCAGGTCAGCACGGTCATTCCCTATTACCAGCGCTTTGTGGTCGCTTTCCCGGACTTGCCCAGCCTGGCCGCGGTGAACGTGGACGCGGTGCTGGCGCACTGGGCCGGGCTTGGCTACTACAGCCGTGGTCGCAATCTGCATCGCGCCGCCCAGCTCTGCGCGGAGCATCACGGCGGCGAGTTGCCGGCCGATTTCGACGCACTCCTTGCGTTGCCCGGTATCGGCCGTTCCACCGCCGGGGCGATCCTGGCGCAGGCCTTCGAGCAGCCGGTCGCGATCCTCGATGGCAATGTGCGGCGGGTGCTGGGGCGCTGCTTCGCGATCGCAGGATGGCCGGGCGAGTCCGCGGTCCAGCGTCGCTACTGGGCCATCGCGCAGGCGCAGACGCCGACGCAACGGGTAGTCGACTACACCCAGGCGATCATGGACCTGGGCGCGACCGTGTGCTCCCGCAGCAGGCCGGCCTGCGATCGCTGCCCGCTGGCCGTGCGCTGTCTTGCGCTGGCCCACGGAAGCATCGCCTTCCTGCCGACTGCGAAACCACGCAAGGCCAGGCCGGTGCGCCAGCTGAGCATGCTGTGGCTGCGTGACAACGTCGGCCACACGCTGCTGGAACGACGCCCGCCGAGCGGGATCTGGGGCGGATTGTGGTCATTGCCGGAAATTGACTGGCTGGATCGGCAAGCAGGCGAGACGGCTGCCGCGATGCTGGCCCACTGGTGCAGCCAACGCGGATACAGGCTGGCCAGCAGCGAGGCGCTGCCAAACTTTGTCCACGACTTCAGCCACTACCGGCTGCAGGTGCAGCCATGGCGACTGAAGGTCGCGCAGCGCAAGCCCGCGCAACTGGCCGAGGTCGACCATACGCTGTGGGTAGACGCCAGCGATCTGGCCGGCCTTGGCCTGCCCAGTCCGGTGCAGCGGCTGCTTTTCTCAATGGCTTGAGCAACCTATCAGCTCGGAGCCTTCCGCACAGGGCGGACCCAGATCGATACCGCGCCATGGCCGCGGCAAGCGTTCCCGCACGCTGCTGATTTCAAATCCGCCAACGCCATCGCTGCGCAGCTGCAGCCCGCCACCATGCGCGGTGCTCCACTGGCGCGCGCCGGTCTGCG
>JBGTIE010000654.1:0-8361 GCA_041745855.1 Lysobacterales bacterium
CCACCCCACGGTATCGCGCCAACTCGTTCCGCTGCCCGGCGGTGCCTGCCTGATCGACACCCCGGGTTTACGCGAAATCAAGTTCACCGGCGACGAAGAACCGGCCGCGGAAGTCTTCGGCGACATCGAAAGCCTCGCCACCGAATGCCGCTTCCGCAACTGCGGCCACGCCACCGAACCCGGCTGCGCCGTCCACACCGCCATCGAACGCGGCGAACTGGATGAGGCGAGATTGGAGCACTGGCGCAAACTCGGGGCCGAGTCGGCTGAGCGGAAGAGTGCCGCGGAGACGCGGGCGCGGATATTGGGGAAGCGGAAGAGTTAGGGCCCAGGGCGCAGGCCCAGGGCCCAGGGCCCAGGACCCAGAAGAGCCGCGGCCGTGCGCGTAGGATGTTGGTGAGCTCCGCGAACCGCATCAAACAAGGACCCAGCAGACTCGCCACCCGCCCAGCCACGGCGTACCGCAAACCGTAGCGCGGTTCCGGCGCGCGCCACGGGACTCGATTTTCACCACCCACCTCACCGCGCCGGCGGCCGCGTGGCGTTCGATACGGCCTTTCGGACCAAGAGTTACCAACGAACCCAAAGCGCCGGCCGCCTCGTGCATTGTGGATTGGGGCGTGAATCGGACCGTGCGGGCGCGAGGAACCGGCCTACGTTCCTCGCGATCCTGAGCAGTCCGGCAGTTCCCGGCCACGGCTTACCGTAAGCCGTAGCGCGGTTCCGGCGCGCGCCACGGGTCTCGATTTTCACCGTCCACCCCACCGCGCCGGCGGCCGCGTGGCGTTCGATACGGCTTGTCGGACCGCGCACGACCGGCGAGCCACACCAGCCTCATCGAACAGACCTATACTTGGTCCGCAGATCTGGAGGTCCGTATGGTTTCGCTCGCTGGCATCACGCACACCCACCCCGACATCATGAGCGGCACCCCAGTCTTCGTCGGCACGCGCGTTCCTGTGCGATCGCTCTTCGACTACCTGGAAGGCGGAGAGACGCTGGAGGAGTTCCTTCGCCAGTTCCCGTCAGTCAAGCGCGATCAGACCATAGCGGTACTGGATGCTGCGTTCGAGAGGGTCGCAGCTGATGCGCATCCTGCTTGATGAGAACTTCCCTGCAGACTTCGCGCCCCTCTTTTCAAGCCAGCGGATTTCCAGCGTTCACAGCTTGGGCTGGTGCGGCGTAAAGAACGGCGAGCTGCTTCGTCGCGCTCGGGAAGTCTGCGACGTCTTCGTCACGATGGATCGCAATCTCGAGTTCCAACAGAACATCAAGGCGCTGCCATTTGGCCTTGTGGTCGTACGCGCTGTTTCGAACCGCATGGTGCATCTGGCTCCGATGGTCGAAAGCATCCTCGACGCCGCCCACCGCGTGGCGCCAGGAGCGGTGGAGAGAGTCGGAGCTCTGGGATGAAGATGGAAAGAACGAGAAGTGGCACGATGCGATGAACGAGTTGCTGGTGCGAGTAAGCAGTTAGCACTTGGTCGCTTTGAAGTATCTTGGGTCCGAGCCCACAAATGCCGCGCGGCCGTTCGGAGCTTCCCCATGCGCATTCTGTTGATCGTGTCGATGCTCTGCGCCTGGCTGCCCGGTTCCGTGGCGGCCGTGGGTGGCTACCGGGATCTGAACCAGGTCGACCCGTCTGTCTATGCCTCGGCTGATGGGCGCTGGCAGTGGCGGATCGACCCGCAGCGGCGCAATGCCAGTGGCGAGGCGCGCTACGAGTTGAGTCGCGATGGAGAACTGCAGCATACCCTGAACTTGCCTTACACCCTGCTGGAAGCCAAGGTCACCGCCGACGGCTTGCTGGTCGGTCATGCGCTCTTTGGTGAGGTCACGCCCGGCTACGGTTATCGCGAGTTGCTGGTGGTGCGGGTGCAGGTCGACGGGCAGGCGAGTGTGCTGTTGCGCGAGCCGCGCAAGGAAGGAATCGGCTTTCACAGCAACGAGGTCCCACACCCACGAGGCAGTGCGCTGGACGAAGCCGAGCAGCGCTTCCTGCTGGAAGTCGAAGTCGCGGACCATGGCAAGCACAAGGTGCAGCATTGGGCCTTTGATCTGGACGGCATGGGCGAGAAGCAGCCCTATTTCGGCGCATTCGCGGTAGAGCCGACAGAACCGAAAGAGCAAGCGCCGCCGCTCCCCGGACGACGGCTGTCTCCGTTGGGCCAGGTGGAGCTGCAACTGGGCGCGCATCAGTCCGCTCCGCTGGCTTCTCACTACGACTTTCGCATAGACGACGCCGGGCGCTTTGGTCTGCTGCGCTGGACCAGCGAAACCCACGTGGAGTTCTTGCTGATCGACTCATCGGGCACGGTCCTGCGGCGCTGGCCCCTGGACGGCCAGCTGGCTACCCACACGATGAAGCTGCACTGGATCGATGGTGCACGCTGGTTGTTGAGCGACGATCACGACAGGCGCACGCAGGCCTGGTGGCTGGACGCCGACAGCGGTGCAGTAGCTTCGGTTGAAGGATTCTCGCCCCCGCCGATCTCACAGCTGGCGGCCGATGGCAGCGGTGGCTTCGTGGTTGTGCTGGATGGTCTGGAATGCGGGGCCGTGCAAACGCTGCTGGCGGCCTTTGACGCGGACGGTCAGCAGCGCTGGTCGCAGACCATACCGTCCGGAGGCAGTGGCCTGGCATTCACCCAAGGCGAGGCGCCGATCGCGGTGCTGACAATCTCGAGGATCGATCGCTACGGGCCCAGCGGGGATGCCATCGATCGCATCGAGCTGGACCAGACCATGGGCCGCACACTGGGTTACGCAGCCAATCTGCACGCCGGGCAGGATGGCAGCCTGATGCTGGAGGACTCCAGTGGCCGCTACGCCTTCGTGCAATTCGATTCGAGCGGACGGGTAGTGGCCGAGCTCAACCCGCAGAGCGTCGACGGGGCGGCATTCAGCAGTATTGGCGGGTTGCAGCAGGCGCCTGACGGCCATTGGTGGACCAGCAATGGTCGCGAACTGTTACGGTTGGACAAGGACGGGCGGGTGGTGCAGGCGCTGGGGCAGGCTGGTCCCGACGCGCTGGCGCAGATAGCTGCGCTGCAAGTCAGCCCGGCCGGCGACATCCATGCCATGGACTACTACGGTGGCGCCATCCATCGCTTCGATGCGCAAGGCCGCTGGCTGCGAGTCTGCCGCCCGGAACCCGGCGACTACAGCGAGGAGCTGCTACTGCCCCTGTTGGCACTCTCGCCGGCCGGCGAGATCCTGGTTTCGCGTCGCGACGATCCGCCCGATGCACTGCACTACGACGCCGACTGCCGCCGGGTGGGTGTGCAGCTACGGGACACCAATGAGATCAGCCAGTCCTGGCACTTTGCCGGCGCTTCGCAACGACGCTGGATCGTCGGCAGCGAGGGGATCACGCTGGTCGATGGCATGGAATTGGTGCGGCGCATCGAACGCACCCCGTCGGGTCACTGGTTGTTTCTTCCCGGGCCTGCTACCACCGATGCCGACGGCAGCCTGATCACCTACGGCGCAAGGCTGCCAGTCCAGGCCGGCGCCGTGCCACCGGCGCATCCGGCCAGCTTCATAGTCTGGTCGCCGCAGGGCAAGGCAGTGAGCGAGCTGCCTGCGCCGGCCGAGGTGCAGGATTGGTCTGGACTGTCCACCGACGGTCGACGCCTCGCTTACCTGCTCGAGTCTGATGAGGTCGTCGTGCAGGATCGGCATGGTGGTCAGGCCTATCGATTGCTGGATCTTCCCTTCAAGGCTCGGGCCGCGTTTCTGGTGCAGCCCGATATCGCGCCCGAGCTGTGGGTTTGGGATGGAGCGTGGCGGCTGGCGCGGTTTGCGGTGGAGTGAGGCTGGACAGCGACGCTGGCGAAGCGCGCGGTGACCAGGAGGGCGCGGATTAGCGCGGTATGGAGCCGGTGGCGACGTGAAGGGCGGAATGTGATAGCCCAGGGCAACGCCCTGGGTTTGTCGTGCCATACATTCCGAGCCCTGAAGGGGCGAAATGACGGTCAGGCCCGGGGTTTCGCCCTTTCAGGGCTGTTCGGGCTCATATGCCGGTTCCCAGGGCGTTGCCCTGGGCTATCTCATTGAGCCCCTTCGGGGCAGCGCGCACGCGAGTATGATGATGGCTCGACCCACCGCGAGCCAGCCCATGGACTGGAGGCAGTACATCACTACTGATCCGAACATTATGCACGGGGCCATCTGCTTCGCTGGTACGCGCGTGCCTGTCGCGGTGGTACTGGACAACCTCGCAGATGGCGCCGAGACCACCGAAATCCTGCGCCAGTACCCCAGTTTGCGGGCTGAGCATATTCCGGCCGCCCTTTCGTTCGCAGCGGACCTGGCGCGGGAGCGCGTAGTCCCGATCCCCGTCTGAGCCGCCAGTGAAGTTCAAGCTCGACGAGAACATACCGGACATTGTTCGCGAGTCCTTGGTCGCACTCGGCCATGACTGCCACACCGTCGCAGAGGAGGGGCTGGCTGGCGCTCGAGACGAGACCGTGCTCAACGCGTGCGTCGCCGAAGCCCGGATCCTGATAACGCTCGATTTGGATTTCTCCGACATTCGAGCCAATCCGCCGGGGTCGTATCCCGGAATCTGGGTCTTGCGCCCACCCAGGCAGAGCTTCAAGGCAATCGCCGCGCTTGTTCAAGCGGGCCTAAGACTCTCGGCAGTTGAACGCGTTCACGGGCAACTCTGGGTCATCGGCGAGACGCGAGTTCGCATCCGCGATGGTGATGGCGATGGCTAGAGATGCGCGCTCGGCCGCTCGATCGACCCCAACAGCGCCGGCCGCCTCGCGCTGGCTATTCCATCGCGAAAATCGTGACTTGGCGGGCGCGAGGGACCGGCCTACAAGGGCGCGATCTGTATGCACGGCGCGCGCCTGCCCTGCGCTAAGCTGCGGTGCATCGCACGGAGGTGGCATCGTGGCGGCCAATCGCAATCGGTGGACCGGAGAGCTTGAGCATTGAAGGCGCTGAAGGCCGGCTCCCTGCTGCTTGCATGCGCCACCCTCGCTGTCAGCTTCGATGCGCACGCGCGCTGTCGGTCGCTGAGCATGGAACGGGAGGGCGCGGAGTACGAGGTGGCGGCGGCGGATCAGGTGTTCGTCGGTCGTTTGCTACGGGTCTGGGAGCAGCCGCCGCCGGAGCGCCCGCCGTTGTGTAGTGGCGATGCTTGCCTGGAGCAGATGCTGGAGCGGATAGAGGTGACCTCCGGTACCGGGCCGTCGCCATGGCTGGGTGAGTTCCGGGTTCAACGGCAATACAAGGGCGAACCAGCGCAGCGGCTGGTGGTGCGCATTCGAGACGGCCTGCAGCCACGGCAACGGTATCTGGTTTATGCCTATCAGGGCGATGACGAACTGGTCGCAGCGGGTGGCTGCGAAGGCCGGGCCTTTGCGGTCGGAGACAAGACGCAGAAGCATCTGGCCTACCTGGACTCGCTGCCTGCACCGGGCAGCGGCGGCTTCGTGGAGCTGGCCTTGTTGCATGCGAACGGCACCATGCAGCCGGGTCAGACGCTGCTGTTCGAGGGCGCCGACGGCAGCTTCGAGCTGGTCACTGGCGACGATCACTGGACCCGTTCGGTAGCCTGGCCAGCCGGCCGCTATCGCTTGCAGTCGCCGCCACCGGCCGGTTATCGCTACGTTTGCGGTTCGGGCGATTGCGATGCGCTGATGGTGCAGGATCGGGTGGTCAACTGGTGGCGAATCCAGCTCGAAGCGCTGGCGCAGGTACGCATTGAGCTGCGCGACAGTGAAGGCGCGGTGTTCGAGGTTGAGGCGGAGTTCGAGTGGCTCGATGCCGGGCTGGGCACACCGGTGGACTTCGCACGTGCGCGGGTCGACCGCAATGATGAGCAGATGACGATCGAGGGGCGTCTGCCACCCGGCCGGCTCGTGCCGGCGTTGGTCATCAGCGAGGTTGTTGAACGGGAGCGCGGTTGGCGGGTGACGCAGCGGCGGCGCTGGTATAGCGGTGGCGTCGCTTTCGAGCAAGCGCCGATTCACGAACTGCACGCCGGTGAACACGTTGTCGAGTTCGTGCTTCCGGACGCACTGCGGCCGGTGACGGTGGAGGTGCGGCACCATGGACTGGACGCTAGCTACGGTTGGCAATGGGTTGAACGGTCCCTGCGCGGCTGGGTGGAGCCGGACCGGTCTCCGGCGGGACGCCCACATACCCATACCTGCAGGGAGCTGGATGCCGGACCCTGCCAGCAGGTCTTTCAGGCGATCCCGGGTCAGCTCTGGACTCTGAGCTCGCTCCAGCATCGGGTCCAGGCAACCGGCGCGCGTGAGTGGTCATGGCAGATTGCGACGTCCGAGCAGCTTGACTTGCACTGGCAGGTGGACGAGTGAGGCGCGGTGTGCGCGCACAACTCAGGGTTCCGTTCGCGAGCGCCGACCTCGCCGGGAACCCCGAGTTGCACTCGGGTCGTCGCGCAGCGACGCGTCCTTCGGTTTGCGGTCAACTCCGATTCGGTCGGCCGACTCGCCGCGTCGCCCTGCCTTGCCGCCCGAGTACAACTCGGGGTTCCGTCGACGAGGCCGGGTCGGACCCGGGAGCGCCAGCCTCGCTATCTGCCGATCAAGCTCTCGGCGGGGATGCCGAGATTGCGGTGTAGATTGCGGATCATGTCGATGGTCAGTGCGCGTTTGCGATTCAGCACTTCATAGACCCGGTTGGGCCTGCCGATGGAAGGAACGAGGTCCTTCACTGTCAGCCCGGCCTGTTCCATACGGAACTTGATTGCGTCGACAGGATCGGGTGGGAGCATGGGGTAGTGCCTGGCCTCCCACGCTTCGACCAGCGTCACCAGGGCGTCGAAATAGGCGCCTTCCTCGCTGGCCGGATCGGGGTCCAGTTCGGTGTAATGCGCCGCCCGCGCAAGCGCAGCGCGATAATCGGCATCGGAACGGATCGGGGTCAGAATGTCGGTCACAGGCTCGTTTCCACGGTGTCGGCGTCGATCTGGTCGTACTCTGCATGGGTGCCTGCGAACTTCACGTAAACCTGGGACTAGAGCAAGGAGCACTCGCGTGCCCGAAGATGCCACCCCGGAGATCGACACCATCCTGGCCTCAGCCCAGCCGGGCTTGCAACGTCTGCGCCTGGCAGATGGTCGGCGTAGCGTGTTGAAATGTCGACTCGATATGCCGGCGGGTTTCTTTGCCGCGGAGGTGCGGGGGCTGGCGTTGCTGGCCAAGGCCGGAGGTTTGCGAGTGCCGGCCGTACTGGGCTCAAGCGACAGCGCCGTGCTGCTGGAGGATCTGGGAAGCGGGTCTCCGTGCAAGGACTACTTCCAACTCGCCGGCAGAGGTCTGGCGACACAGCACAACCATCGCAGTGCTCACTTTGGCCTCCAGCACGACGGATGGTGTGGCGACAGCCAGCAGAGCAATCGGCTGGATGTCGATGGGCATCGCTTCTTTGCCGAGCAGCGCCTTTTGCCTCAGGTTCGCCAGGCCAGAGCCGCCGGGCTGCTGGATGCTGCCGCGAGCGCGGCGATCGAGACGCTTTGCGCGCGCCTGCCAGCGCTGGTGCCAGTGCAGCCTGCGGTGCTGTTGCACGGCGATTTGTGGCTGGGCAATCTTCATTGCTGCGAAGATGGCATGCCGGCGCTTGTCGATGCCGGTGCCGTGCACTTTGGCTGGGCGGAGGCGGAATTGGCCATGCTGAGCCTGTTCGGCAGCCCGCTGCAGGCATTCTTCGACGAATACGCGCTACACGCGCCACTTGCGGAGGACTGGCGGCTACGCGCCCCGCTGTACAACCTGTATCACCTGCTCAATCACCTGAACCTCTTTGGCCGCAGCTATCTGCGCCAGGTGATGGATGCGCTGCGACGCTATTCATGATGGGCGGTAGTACCAGGTCCAGCGCGATTGACGTCGTGCACTGAGGCCAGGAACCCTCGTCATTCCGAGACCCCTGTTCTGGCCCGGAAATGCACACGGGCCATGAACCTCGTCATCGCGAGGGAGCTTGCGACCGCAGCGATCGAGTGCTCTACCGATCTTCACTACATGATCTCTGGATTGCCGCGGCTTGCGCCCAGAGTCCCACGCAACCGACAACGAGTCGCCGCGCATGGCTCTCCATGAACCCATTACGTAAGTTGTTGATTTAAGATCAAGTCGCCACGCTGTGCGTTTCACCCGAATGGGGCAGCACAAGTTAGCCTGGGGCAACGCCCCAGGTAGGCAGCGCGCATAATCCCGAGCCCTGAAGGGGCGCCCTATTTTCGCACGTGCGGCAAGCCGACACGACCACGTTGACAGCGCGCCTTGACCCGCGCCGACGTTTCGGCAGCCGACCATGGTTCGCCCCTTCAGGGCTCTGGTTTCCGTGGTCCGGTATTCCTGGGGCGTTGCCCCAGGC
>JBGTIE010000655.1:0-3116 GCA_041745855.1 Lysobacterales bacterium
GCGAGCGCAACAGCGACTGCGCCCGGAGCAGGAACTGGCCCTGCTGGTCGCCGACCGTCAGCGTCATCTGAGCCAGCTGGTGCTGCCGGCACTGTCCCGCGGCGAAGCAGTCCTGCTCGACCGTTACTATCATTCCACCGCCGCCTACCAGGGCGCGGCCGGGCTGGATCCGGCGCACCTGATCGCGCTCAACGAGCGCTTCGCCCCCCGACCTCATCTGGTGGTCGTGCTCGACTTGCCGCCCGAGGCTGCCCTGACCCGGATCGGGCAACGGGGCGAGGTGGTCGATGCCTTCGAGCGGCTGGACAATCTGCAGCGGGCCAGAGCGATCTTCGCCGCGCTCACCGGTCCTGAATTCCTGCATCTGGATGCCCGCCAGACCGCGCAGCAATCGCTGGAGCAGATCCTTCGGATACTGGACCTGCGCGGACTGCTCGACCCCGCCGAAGCGCGACCGCAATCCATGCAACCCGTACCGGGCGATCCTTCCTTCGCAGCCGCCGCCGCGCGCAATGCGGCGCCGCTGCTGGCGGTACTTCGGGCCGAGTTGTCAGACGAGCAGTCCGTGCTGGAGATTGGCAGCGGAACCGGCCAGCACGCGCTGCACTTCGCCACCGCACTACCGGACCTGCAATGGCAGTGCAGCGATGTAGCCGCCACTCTGCCGGCGATTGCGCAGCGTGTGCAGCAAGCGCAACTGCCAAACCTGACCCAGCCGATCGAGTTGGATGTGGCCATCGGCCCATGGCCGACGCGACAGTTCGATGCCGTCTTCAGCGCCAATACGCTGCATATCATGCGCTGGTCGGAAGTCGAGCAGTTCTACGCTGGCGCGGCGCGGGTGCTGAAGCCTGGCGGAAAGCTGCTGGTCTACGGGCCGTTTCATCGCAACGGCCAACCCACCAGCGAGGGCAACCGCAGCTTCGATCAAAGCCTGCGCAGCGAAGACCCCGAGCGCGGTATCCGCGACACCGCAGACGTCGATACCCTCGCCGCCCGCCATGGCCTGCTACTGGACGCGGACATTCCGATGCCGGCCAACAATGCGTTGCGGGTATGGGTAAGAGCAGGGCCCAGGGCATAGGGCCCAGGGCCCAGAAGAGCAGCGGCCGCGCGCAAGTCTGACCCCTAGCCCCTAGCCTTTAGCCCCGCTCTACTGGGCCCCGGGCCCGCACTGGGCCCGGGGCCTGCTCTACTACTGGGCCCTGGGCCCTGAGCCCTGGGCCCTGCTCTACTACTGGGCCCTGGGCCCTGAGCCCTGGGCCCTGCTCTACTACTGGGCCCTGGGCCCTATGCCCTGGGCCCTAAAAAAAAGACCCCGCACAAGGCGGGGTCCAGTCACGCAAGGCGAACTCTGCGGCTCGCTAAAAAAACATCGGACCGTGCTCAGGCGGCGCCGGAGCCGGCGATCAGCGGGATGATCAGTAGGGCGACGATGTTGATGATCTTGATCAACGGGTTGATCGCAGGGCCAGCGGTGTCCTTGTACGGATCGCCGACGGTGTCGCCGGTGACCGAGGCCTTGTGCGCCTCGGAACCCTTGCCGCCGTGGTGACCATCCTCGATGTACTTCTTGGCGTTGTCCCACGCGCCGCCACCAGTGGTCATCGAGATCGCGACGAACAGGCCGGTGACGATGGTACCGATCAGCAGACCGCCGAGCGCCTTGACGCCGGCGCCAGGGCCAACCAGCCAGTTGAAGCCGAAGGCAACCACGACCGGCAGCAGCACCGGCAGCAGCGAGGGGATGATCATTTCCTTGATCGCCGAACGGGTCAGCAGATCGACCGCGCGCGAATAGTCGGGCTTGGCGGTGCCTTCCATGATGCCCTTGATATCGCGGAACTGCCGACGGACCTCGTTCACCACCGAGGCGGCGGCGCGGCCGACCGCTTCCATCGCCATCGCGCCGAACAGGTACGGGATCATGCCGCCGATGAGCAGACCGACCAGCACAACCGGATCGGACAGATCAAAGGTGGTTTCGATGCCATAGGCTTCGAGCTTGTGGGTGTAGTCGGCAAACAGCACCAGCGCGGCCAGGCCGGCCGAGCCGATCGCATAGCCCTTGGTGACGGCCTTGGTCGTGTTGCCGACCGCATCGAGCGGATCGGTGACCGCGCGCACCTCGGCGTCCAGATCGGCCATCTCGGCGATGCCGCCGGCGTTGTCGGTGATCGGGCCGTAGGCATCCAGCGCGACGATCATGCCGGTCATGCTGAGCATGGCGGTGGCGGCGATCGCGATGCCGTACAGACCAGCCATCTCATAGGCCGCCAGGATCGAGATGCAGACTGCGATGACCGGCAGCGCGGTCGACTTCATCGAGATACCAAGGCCGGCGATGATGTTGGTCGCATGGCCGGTGGTCGAGGCCGAGGCCACATGCTTGACCGGTGCATAGTCGGTGCCGGTGTAGTACTCGGTGATGATGACCATCGCGCCGGTCAGCAGCAGGCCGACCAGCGCCGCGCCGTACAGGTTGATCGCCGGAATCATGCCCTCAGCGCCCATCAGCTGAGTGGTGATCGGGTAGAAAAGCGCCGCGGCGATGACACCGGAGACGACCACACCCTTGTACAGCGCCGGCATGATCTTGCCGCTGCTGCCGATCTTGACGAAGAAGGTACCGATGATCGAGGCGATGATCGAGGCGCCGCCGAGGACCAGCGGGTAGAGCACGCCGTTCGGACCGACGGTGGTAGCGAAGATGGAGCCGACCAGCATCGTGGCGATGACGGTGACCGCATAGGTCTCGAACAGATCGGCCGCCATGCCGGCGCAGTCGCCGACGTTGTCACCGACGTTGTCGGCGATGACCGCCGGGTTGCGCGGATCGTCTTCGGGGATGCCGGCTTCGACCTTGCCAACCAGATCGGCGCCGACGTCGGCACCCTTGGTGAAGATACCGCCGCCCAGACGGGCGAAGATCGAGATCAGCGAAGAACCGAAGGCCAGGCCGATCAGCGCGTTGAGCATCTGCTCCATCGGATAGTCCTGCGCCTCCAGCACGGCATAGAAGCCGGCCACGCCGAGCAGGCCCAGCCCCACCACCAGCATGCCGGTGATGGCGCCGCCACGGAAGGCCACCGCGAGCGCCGCGGCGATGCCCTTGC